>DAOLDO010000089.1:0-12420 GCA_035327325.1 Chloroflexaceae bacterium
ACTTCGACCGCCTGCGCCGTATGGGGCAGGACGATGCCGGCGTGACCTGCCCCCACTGCGGTGGCGAGCAGGTGCGGCGTCGCCTGTCGGTCTTCGCCGCCCACACCAGGGGTGGCGCCGCTGTAGCCGAGCCGGTCGCGACCACCACGACGAGCGGCGGAGGATGCGGTGCCGGCTGCTGCGGCGGCGGCTGCGCCTCGAGGAACTGACCCTATGCGCGTGATGATCCTGACCGCCGGCCTCGGCACGCGGCTGCGCCCCCACACGTTCAGCAAGCCGAAGCCTCTGGTGAGCGTGGCCGGCAAGCCGGTGCTCGCCCATATCATTGACGATCTCCTCGACATCAAGATCGACGAGCTGATCTTCGTGACCGGCTACCTCGGCAACCAGATCGAGGACTACGTCCGCGCCCACTACGGCCACATCCCCCTGCGCTTCCTCGTCCAGCACGAGATGCGCGGCCAGGCCGACGCGATCTATCTGGCCAACGAGTTCGCCGACGGCCCGCTGCTGGTCGTCTTCGGCGACGGCCTGGTGGGTATCGACAAGGAGCGCCTCAACAGCCACCCCGCCGAGGGCATCATCTACTGCAAGGAAGTTGACGACCCGCGGCGCTTCGGGGTGGCCGTGGTCGAGGACGGGCGTATCACCCGCCTGGTCGAGAAGCCCAGCGAGCCGGTCTCGAACCTGGCCGTGGTCGGCTTCTACTACCTGCCCGAGGCCCGCCGCCTGATGGAGGCGATCAGCCACGTGATGGAGCAGGGCATCCAGACCAAGGGCGAGTACTACCTGGCCGACGCCCTGCAGGTGATGATTGACCGCGGCGAGGTGCTGACGGCCGAGCCGGTGCCGATGTGGCGCGACTGCGGCACGATCGAGGCCCTGCTCGACACCAACCGCTACCTGCTCGAGCACGGCCACAGCAACACGGTCGCCGGCACCCACTCGGTGATCATCCCGCCGGTCTATATCGCGCCCGACGCCGTGATCGAGAACTCGGTGGTCGGGCCCTACGTCTCGGTGGCGGCCGGCGCCGCGCTGCGCGACTCGATCGTCAAGGACTCGATCATCAACGAGGGCGCGCAGATCCAGTCGGTGATTATGGCCAAGAGTCTGATCGGAGATAAGGCTTATGTTGACGGCATCAGCCACGAGCTGAACGTCGGCGACTCGTCGGATATACGCCTGGGGTAACATCAATGATCGCCTACAGCTTCCACGCCGCCGGCAAGGGCGCCGGCGGCAGGGCCAATGAGGGCCGGGGGAAGTTGGCGCCATCTCGGCCAGCCTCCGCTGCGCCCGCCTACAGGGCGCAGTTCGCCCCATGCGGCGAGCAGCAGCTCGTCGCCCACCTCGCCGCCGCCCTCGGCCGCTCCTTCCCGCGCACCTTCCTGGTGGCCTACTACGTCTCGCTCAAGACCAACCCCTTCGTGGTGCTGACCGGCCGCGAGGGGGCGGGCAAGGCGGCCCTCGCCGCCGGCTTCGCCGCCGCCGTCGTCGGCCCCGAGAGCGGCCAGTTCGTGACCATCGGCTCCGATAGCTGGGCCAGGCGCGGCAGCCAGAGCCACTACTACCGGGGCATCCACGAGCGCTTCGGCGCCAGCCAGTTCCTCGAGACGCTCCAGGAGGCCGCGGCCCCAGGCAACGCCGGCAAGGTCTACCTGGTGCTGCTCAAGGGGCTGACGATCGAGGAGCTCGACCTCTACGTGAACCGGCTGCTGCGCGTGGGCCCCCACGGCGAGCGCCGCCTGGCCCTGCCGGGCGTGCCCCCCGCCGAGCAGCCCGTGGTGCCGCCTAACTGCTTCATCACTGCCACGCTCCACTCGCCCAGGGCCGCCACGCCCCTCGACCAGAAGGTGCTGCGCCACGCCGGTCAGATCGAGTTCAGCCCCGCCCTCCACGCCGACGCCCGCGTGCCCGCCTTGCCGCCGCCGCCGGTCGGCTTCCAGCGGACCATGCTGACCGCCAGCGGCCACGACCCTCGCCAGGCCCGGGCCCGCCTCGGCGCCATCCTCGGCAAGGGCGCCCTGAAGAGCCTCGGCCCCTCGCCCGAGCTCGCCAGCGCCCTGCTCGAGGGCGGCTCCACGCTCGGTCGCGAGCTCCGCGAGGACACTCTGGCCTACGTGGCCAACAGCTTCGACGACCAGGGCCAGGGCCTCTTCGACCCGACCGACCCCGCCCGCAACGCCCGCGTCGCCTACGACGCCCAGCTCGTCCAGCGCCTGCTCTGGCGCGTTGACTGGCGCCGCCGCGCCGACCACCGCCGACTTGATGAGGTCTTGATGACTTAGCCACCCGGCCCGGCGCCTCAGGCGTCGGGCCGGGCTTTCTTGACAGCCATGCGGCCCCATGGTACCATCCCGGAACCGCACGTCACGAACATGCCCCGGGCGCCCCGCCCCTACCGGCTCCGCCGGCGACCATCGCCTAGTGAGGAACCGATGGCCCCACTCCTTGAGGTGCGCGACCTCCAGACCCACTTCCATACGCAGGATGGGGTCGTCAAGGCCGTTGATGGCGTCTCCTTCCACGTCGAGCGCGGCGAGACCCTCGGGATCGTCGGCGAGTCGGGCTGCGGCAAGAGCGTCACGTCGCTCTCGGTCATGCGGCTCATCCCCTCCCCCCCCGGCAAGATCGCCGGCGGTCAGATCCTCTTCGACGGCGAGGATCTGCTCCAGATGTCCGAGGAGGAGATGCGCCACATCAGGGGCAACCGGATCGCGATGATCTTCCAGGACCCGATGACCTCGCTCAACCCGGTCCTGACCATCGGCCGCCAGATCACCGAGTCGCTCGAGCTGCACATGAAGCTCTCCAGGCGCGAGGCCACCAACCGCGCCGCCGAGCTGCTCACCATGGTCGGCATCCCCTCGGCCGCCAAGCGCCTCGACAGCTACCCCCACCAGTTCTCCGGCGGCATGCGCCAGCGCGTGATGATCGCCATGGCCCTGAGCTGCAACCCCGAGCTGCTGATCGCCGACGAGCCTACCACCGCCCTCGATGTGACCATCCAGGCCCAGATCCTCGAGCTGATCAACCGGCTCAAGGACGAGCTCAACACCGCGGTGATCATGATCACCCACGACCTCGGCGTGGTCGCCGGCATGACCGACCGGGTCACCGTGATGTACGCCGGCAAGGTGGTCGAGGAGGGCTCGACCAAAGAGATCTTCGCCAACCCGCGCATGCCCTACACGATCGGGCTGCTGCGCTCGATCCCCCGCCTCGACGAGGAGCGCGGCCGCAAGCTCAACCCCATCCGTGGGCTGCCGCCGAACCTGGTTGACCTGCCGCCGATCTGCCCGTTCAGCCCCCGCTGCGACTACGTGCAGGAGCGCTGCCTCACCCAGGTGCCCGACCTGCGCCCCGTCGCCCCCGACCACCGCGCCGCCTGCCTGTTCGATATCACCATGGAGACGCCCATCCCCGAGCGCAAGGTCGAGGACGTGGCGGCGTAGCCGGCCCCCGGCGCCGCGCGGCGCGCACCGGAGCGATTGTCAGGCGCGGCCCCCGCGCCCCAACCAACTGAGCACAGGCCATGACGACAGTAGCGACCAATGGTACAGCGCCCGAGCACCTGATCGAGGTCAAGGACCTGAAGATGCACTTCCCGGTCACCCGGGGCATCATCTTCCAGCGCAAGGTCGGCACGGTGAAGGCCGTAGATGGCCTCAGCTTCAGCATCAAGAAGGGCGAGACCCTCGGCCTCGTCGGCGAGTCGGGCTGCGGCAAGTCTACCACCGGCCGCGCCATCCTCCAGCTCTACCGCCCCACCGCCGGCGAGGTGCGCTTCCAGGGCACCGACCTGACCCAGATCCGCGGCGATGAGCTGCGCAAGATGCGCCGCCAGGTCCAGATGATCTTCCAGGACCCATACGCCAGCCTGAACCCGCGCATGACCGTCGGCGATATCATCGGCGAGCCGATCAAGGTCCACAATCTGCGCCAGGGCAAGGCCGTGCGCGAACGCGTCGAGGAGCTGCTCGGCCTGGTCGGCCTCAACCCCGCCTTCGCCAATCGCTACCCCCACGAGTTCTCGGGCGGCCAGCGCCAGCGCATCGGCATCGCCCGCGCCCTCGCCGTCGAGCCCGAGTTCGTGGTCTGCGACGAGCCCGTCTCCGCCCTCGACGTCTCGATCCAGGCCCAGGTGGTCAACCTGCTCGAGGAGCTCCAGGATAAGCTCGGCCTGACCTACCTGTTCATCGCCCACGACCTCTCGGTGGTCAAGCATATCTCCGACCGCGTGGCCGTGATGTACCTGGGCAAGATGGTCGAGCTGGCCGAAGGCCCGAAGCTCTACGCGATGCCGCTCCACCCCTATTCCCAGGCCCTGCTCTCCGCGGTGCCCATCCCCGACCCCAAGATCGAGCAGCAGCGCCGGCGCATCATCCTCGAGGGCGACGTGCCCAGCCCGCTCAACCCGCCGTCGGGCTGCCACTTCCACACCCGCTGCCCGATCGCGATCCAGCAGTGCAAGGAGGAGGAGCCGCCCTTCGTGGACTACGGCGGCGGCCACTTCGCCGCCTGCTGGCGCGCCCGCGAGTCCGGCGAACTGATGCCCGCCATCGCCAAGAGCCAGGCCGAGGCCGCCGCCGCCCGCATCCACGCCGAGATCCAGAAGGTCAAGGGCGTCGCCGACTAGGGAAGGATGAAGGATAAGGGCTGAAGGCCGCGTCGGCCTTCGCCTTGCCCCCTCTCTCGACTGGCGGGAGAGGGGTTCGTTTTTATGGATCTAGAGACCTTTGACTGGCTCCTCGGCCCCGAGGGCCAGGCCATGCTGGCCGAGCTGGCCGCTCAGGCGCCGGCCGAGGCCGACGCCCTGCGCGCCCTCGAGGGCCTGCGCCGCCGCGTGGCCCCCGAGCGCGCCCGCGCCGCCCTCGAGGTGGCCCTGGCCCGGCGCAGGGCCCGCGGCAAGCTCCCCCACGCCGAGCGGCTCTACTTCACCCGCGAGGCCCTCGAGCAGGCCAGCGCCGGCCCCGTGGCCGCCCACAGGGCCGCCCGCCTCGCGCCCTACGGCGAGGTGGCCGACCTCTGCTGTGGCGCCGGCGCCGACGCCCTGGCCATCGCCGCTGCCGGCGCCCGCGTGCTCGCCGTTGACCGCGACCCCCTGCGCCTGGCCCTCTGCCGCGCCAACGCCGCCGCCCTCGGCCTGGCGGAGCGCGTCGCCACCCTCGAGCGCGCCCTGCTGGCCGAGCCCCCGCCCCCCGCCCCCGCCCTCTTCTGCGACCCGGGGCGGCGCGCCGGCGGGCGCCGCCGCTTCAGCGTGAGCGAGTACGAGCCGCCCCTGGCCCACGTGCTCGGCTGGCGCGAGCGCACCCCCGCCCTCGGTGTCAAGCTGGGGCCCGGCGTGGACAGGGCCGAGCTGCCCGCCGACGCCGAGCACGAGTTCGTCTCCCTCGACGGCGAGCTGAAGGAGGCCGCCCTCTGGTGCGGGCCCCTCGCCACGGTCGCCCGCCGTGCGACGGTGCTCAAGTCTGCTGCCGACGGGCAGGCAGAGACCCACTCGTTGGCGGCCAGCGGCAATGAGTCGCCTTCATCCTTCATCCTTCCTCCCGCATCCTTCCTCTACGAGCCCGACCCCGCGGTGATCCGCGCCGGCCTGGTGACCGACCTGGGCGAGCGGCTCGGCGCCGGGCAGCTCGACCCGCAGATCGCCTACCTGACGGCGCCCGACCACGTCGCTACGCCCTTCGCGCGGGCCTGGCCGCTGCTCGCCTGGCTGCCCTTCGGGCTGAAGCAGCTGCGGGCGCGCCTGCACGAGCTGGGGGCGGGCGCGGTGACGGTGAAGAAGCGCGGCTCGCCCCTCGACAGCGACGCCCTGGCCCGCCGGCTCAGCCGCCCCGGTGGGCGGCCCCTGGTCGTAGTGCTGACCCAGGCGTCCGGGCGGCCCGCCGCGCTGATCTGCGAACCTGTGCTACAGTAGAGCAGGCGTACCCTGGACTAGTCAAAGAACACAAGGGCCCCATGGAGCTCTCCTCCTCCGCGCGGCGGCGCGGCCTCGTCGCCCTGCTGGCCATGAACTTCCTGATGTACGCGGGCTTCTTCATGGTCATCCCCCTGGTCTCGGTGGTCTACGTCGAGCAACTGGGCTTCGCGGCGGCCACGGTCGGCCTGGCCCTCGGCCTGCGCCAGCTCTTCCAGCAGGGCTTCACCCTGGTGGGCGGCATGCTGGCCGACGTGATCGGCGTGCGCGCCCTGATCGGCGCCGGCGTGCTGATCCGCGCCGTCGGCTTCGTCAGCCTGGCCTACGCGGGCACGCCGGCCCTGCTCTTCCTCAGCATGGCCCTCTCGGCCCTCGGCGGGGCCCTGTTCGAGGCGCCCAGCCGCGCCGCCATGGCCGCCCTGGCCGACGTCGAGAGCAGGGCCCGGGTCTTCGCGCTGAACGGCGTGGTGGGCGGCCTCGGCATGACCCTCGGCCCCCTCGTCGGCGCCCTGCTGCTGCGCCTGAACTTTCAGGCCGTGGCCCTCGGCGCGGCGGCCTGCTTCCTCGCCGTCGTCGGCACCGTGCTGCTGCTCCCCGCGGTCAGGGTGGCCAGCGGGCAGCAGAGCATGGGCTACGGGCTCAGACTGGCCTTCGGCGACCGCACCTTCGTCACCTTCACGGCCCTGCTGATGGGCTTCTGGTTCATGTGGGTGCAGCTGACCCTCAGCCTGCCCCTGGTGGCCGAGCGCCTGACCGGCAGCAGCGACGCCGTGGGCGTGATCTACGCGCTCAACGCCGGGCTGACCGTCGTGTTCCAGTACCCGGTCATGCGGGTCGTGGAGCGCCGGCTGCGCCCGCTGACCCTGCTGATCCTCGGCGTCGCCGTCATGGCCCTCGGTCTGGGCCTGGTGGCCGCCGCCGACAGCATGGCCATGCTGGTGGTCTGCGTGATCATCTTCACCCTCGGCACCCTGCTGGCCACGCCAACCCAGCAGACCGTCACCGCGGCCCTGGCCGACGAGCGGGCCCTCGGCTCGTACTTCGGCGTCAGCTCCCTGGCCCTGGCCCTCGGCGGCAGCCTGGGCAACGTCGCCGGCGGCCTGCTCACCGACGCCGCCCGCGTCGTCGGCCGGCCCGCCCTGCCCTGGCTCACCTTCGCCCTGGTCGGGCTGGCCAGCGCCATCGGCATGGCCATGCTCGCCGAGCGCCTCGCCCGCCGCCGCGCCACCGCCCACCTGGTCAACGAGAGCGCCTAAGACGTAAGGGCGCACCAGTGTGGGCGCACCAGTGTGGGCGCCCCGACGCCTACCGCAAGACATCAGTGGAGCTTATCGAGACAAAGGAGCCCCCTATGCCCAACAACAGGTTCGCGTTCTTCAATGGCGAGATCGTGCCGATCGAGCAGGCCCAGGTGAGCGTGATGACCAACGCGCTCAACTACGGCACCGGCTGCTTCGAGGGCATCCGTGGCTACTGGGTGCCCGAGGAGGAGCAGCTGCTGGTCTTCCAGCTGCGCGCCCACATGGAGCGCCTGCACCGCTCGTGCCGCATCCTGTTCATGGAGCTGCCCCACAGCGTGGACGAGCTGTGCGCGCTCACGCTCGAGCTGCTGCGCCGCGAGGGCTTCCGCGAGGATGTCTACATCAGGCCCCTGGTCTACAAGAGCGACCCCGCCATCGCGGTGCAGATGAACGGGCTGAAGGACAGCTTCACCCTGTTCGCCCTCGGCTTCGGCCAGTACATCGCCGGCTCGACCGTGCGCGCCTGCGTCTCGTCCTGGCGCCGCATTGACGACAACATCATCCCCTCGCGGGCCAAGGCCAGCGGGGCCTACATCAACTCGGCCCTGGCCAAGACCGAGGCCCTGCTCAACGGCTACGACGAGGCGATTGTGCTCGGCGGCGACGGCCAGGTCTCCGAGGCCAGCGCCGCCAACCTCTTCATCGTGCGCAGCGGAACCCTGATCACGCCGCCCCTGACCAGCGATGTGCTGGAGGGGATCACTCGCCAGGTGGTGGCCGAGCTGGCCCGCGATCGCCTGGGGCTTGGCCTGGTCGAGCGCCCGATCGACCGCACCGAGCTCTACGTGGCCGACGAGGCCTTCTTCTGCGGGACGGGCGCCGAGGTCAAGCCGATCGTCGAGATTGACCGGCGCAAGGTGGGCACGGGCGAGGTCGGGCCCGTCGCCGGCCAGCTGGTCCAGCTCTACGCCGACGTCGTGCGCGGGCGTGCCGCCGAGTACCGCCAGTGGTGTACGCCGGTGTACGAGCGCTAGGGCCGGCGGGGCCCGCGCGGCGTCCGGCCGCCGGGCTCTTTCCTGCTTCCGCAAAGAGGGCCAGATGCACTACGACGCGATCGTGATCGGGGTGGGCGGGGTCGGCAGCGCGACCGTGTACGAGCTGGCCCGGCGCGGCCGGCGCGTGCTCGGCCTCGAGCGCTTCGACATCCCCCACGACATGGGCTCCTCCCACGGTCTCACCCGCATCATCAGGCTGGCCTACTACGAGCACCCCGCCTACGTGCGGCTGCTCAGGCGGGCCTACGAGCTCTGGCGCGAGCTGGAGGGCCTGGCGGGCGAGCGGCTGCTCTTCATCACCGGCTCGATTGACGCCGGCCCCGAGGACGGCTGGGTCTTCAAGGGCTCGCTCCAGTCGTGCCGCGAGCACGGTCTGTCCCACGAGGTGCTGAGCGGCGCCGAGCTGGGCCGCCGCTTCCCCGGCTACAGGCTGCCGGCCTCCCACTTCGCCCTGCTCCAGCCCGAGGGCGGCTTCCTCACGCCCGAGCGCTGCATCTCGGCCTACGTGATCGCCGCCGGCGAGCTGGGCGCCGAGGTCCATGCCCGCGAGCGCGTGCTGGGCTGGGAGCCGCGGGGCGAGGGCGTGCGCGTGACCACCGACCGGGGCGCCTACGAGGCCGGCGCCCTGGTGATCACCGCGGGGGCCTGGAACGCCGCCCTGCTCGGCGACCTGGGCCGGGCCATGGTGCCCGAGCGCCAGGTTCTGGCCTGGCTCCAGCCTTCCCGCCCCGCCAACTTCGCGCCCGACCGCTTCCCCGTCTTCAACCTCGAGGTGGAGGAGGGCCGCTACTACGGCTTCCCGGTCTTCCGCGTGCCAGGCTTCAAGTTCGGGCGCTACCGCCACCTCGGCGAGACGGTCGACCCCGAGCGGCTCGACCGTGCGCCCAACGCGGGCGACGAGGCCCTCCTGCGCCAGTTCGCCGCCCGCTACTTCCCCGACGGCGCCGGGCCGACCATGGCTCTGCGGGCCTGCATGTTCACCAACACGCCGGACGGCCACTTCATCATTGACCGGCACCCGGGGCACCCCCAGGTGATCTTCGCCTCGCCCTGCTCGGGGCACGGCTACAAGTTCGCCAGCGTGATCGGCGAGGTGCTGGCCGAGTTGGCGACCCGCGGGCAGACCGACCACGACATTGCCATGTTCCGCCACGACCGTTTCGTGGCGTGAGCCGCGCCCACGCGAGGGGCGCCGGGATCGGCATGAGGGAGGCGTGGGACGGGGCGGCGGGCTGTGTATGGGCGACCCCACGTGGTCGCCCGGCCCATGGGCAGCAAACTTGCGCGTCGTCTCGAAGGGAGACAGTATGAGCGAGCGCTACCACACGATCGTCCTCGGTCTGGGGGCGATGGGCAGCGCCACGGCCCACCACCTCGCCCGCCGCGGCAGGCGGGTGCTCGCCCTCGAGCGCTTCACGCCCGCCCACGACCGCGGCTCAAGCCACGGCCAGTCGCGTATCATCAGGCTGGCCTACGCCGAGGACCCCGCCTACGTGCCCCTGCTCAGGCGCGCCTACGAGCTCTGGCACGAGCTTGACGCCGGCGCGGGCGAGCCGGTGCTCACGCTCACCGGCGGGCTCATGATCGGCGCGGGCGAGTCCAGGCTTGTGGCCGGCGCCGCTCGCAGCGCCCGCGAGCACGGCCTGGCCCACGAGCTACTCGACGCCGCCGCGATCCGCCGGCGCTTCCCGCAGTTCGCGGTGCCCGACGGGACGGTCGGCCTCTACGAGGACGCCGGCGGCGTGGTCCACCCCGAGGCGGCGATCCGCGCCCACCTGCGCGGCGCCGCCGCAGCCGGGGCCGCCCTGCGCTTCGAGGAGCCGGCCCTGGGCTGGGAGGCCGCGCCCTCGGGCGACCGCGTGCGCGTCACCACGCCCGGGGGCAGCTACGAGGCCGAGCGTCTGGTGATCGCCGCCGGCGCCTACGCCCCCGAGCTGCTCGCCGGCGCGGGGCTGCCGCTCTCGGTGCAGCGCAACGTGCTCTACTGGTTTCGCGCGACCGGCCGGCGCGAGCTGTTCAGCCCGGGGCGCTGCCCGATCTTCATCTGGGAGCTCCCCGGCGGGCGCTCGGCCTATGGCTTCCCCGAGCTACCGGGCTCCCCGGGCGGCGTCAAGGTGGCGTTCCACGGCCACGGCCCCCTGGTGACGCCGGAGACAATTGACCGCGAGGTCCGCCCGGACGAGGTGGCCGCCATGCGCGCCTTCCTGGCGGGGTGCGTGCCCGATGTCGCCGGGGGCGAGCTCCTGGCCACGGCGACCTGCATGTACACGCTCACCCCTGACGAGCACTTTGTCCTGGACGCCCACCCGCGGCACCCCCAGGTGTTGATCTGCTCGCCCTGCTCGGGGCATGGCTTCAAGTTCGCCAGCGTCGTGGGCGAGGTTATGGCCGACCTGGCCGAGGCGGGCGCGACTCGCCACCCGATCGGGCCGTTCCGCGCCGCGCGGCTGCTCGGGGGCACCGCACGCTGAGGGCAAGCGCAACCCCCTGGCGTGGCGCCGGGGGGTTGTTCGCCGGGTCCGCTCCAACGCGGACGAGCTTGGCTCGCGCAGGGCCGATCAGGTGCGGGTTTTTGGCGGCTGCGCGGCTCTGCGCGAGCTGTTCTGCGCGGTGCTGGTCCTAGAACGGGATATCGTCGTCGCTCTCGATCGGCTGGGGCTGGTTGCGACCCGCGCCGCGGGACGGGGCGCGCGAGGCCGTGGCCGGCGCGGGGGCACGGCCGCCGCCGTTGGCCGGGGCGGGGGCGCGGCGAGCGGGGGCGGGCGCCTCCTCGGGCTCCTCGAAGCTGTCGCCGTCGGCCTCGGGCACGCTGCCCCGCTCGCCGCGGCTCGACAGGATGATCATATCCTGGGCGATCACCTCGCTGACGTAGCGCTCCTGGCCCTCGCGGTCGGTGTACTTGCGCGTCTGCAGGCGCCCCTCGATATAGACCCTGGTGCCCTTCGTCAGGTACTGGTTGCAGATCTCGCCCAGCTTGTCCCAGGCCACCACCCGGAACCACTCCGTGTCCTCGTGGGCGCCGCCATCGCGGTCCTTCCACGAGCGGTTGCTGGCCACGCGGAAGTTGGTGACCGCGCTGCCCTGCGCCGTGTAGCGCATCTCCGGGTCGCCGCCGAGGTGGCCGGTGAACTGTACCTTGTTCAGATCCTTCGCCATGGTTGCCCCTCCTCGTCACACGTAAGCGTTCGCGACACACGTACCGATCTCGAGCGATCCGAACCGTTGTTCGTAATGTAGCACGAAAACATGTGCGCGTCAAGAGGGCGCCGGCCCCGATTCATGGCGTCCAGAAGGGTAATTATGACAACCCGATGTCGTACCCCGCCTCGAGGTCGCGTCGGGCGAAACGCCTGAAGGCCAGCACCGTCCGCGTGCCGGTCACGCCCGTGATGCGCGCGATCCCGCCCGGCACCGCCTCGTCCAGCGACTCGTACTCTTTGATCCGCAGCACCGCGATGATGTCCACCTCCCCCGTCACCGAGTAGACCTCGGCCACGTTCGGCAGCTCGGCCACGGCCTGGGCCACCTCGCTGATGCGCTGCGACTCGCACGTGATCATGACAAAGGCAGTGAGCATGCTTTCCTCCTCTTTCCAGCTGTGCTATGTAGAGATCCCTGCCAGCTTACGACCAAGGACCAAAGACCGAAGACCAACCGCGCACGCTGTCCCGCCTTGGTCTTTGGTCCTTCGTCCTTGGTCCAACTGCGCACAGGCTTTCATCTGGCATAGCTAGAACGGCTCCGGCGGTCTGATCCGCCAGAGCATCGGCCCCATCCAGATCCAGGCCGTATTTGCCAGCACCGCGGCCCCCATCGCCAGGGTCGCCGCCCGGCCCCACCACCCGCGCCGCCACAGAGCCTCGGCCGCTACCGCGCTCCCCACCGCCACCGCCCACGCGATGAACATGAGCCAGCGCGGGCTGTTGGTCACCCCCGCGACGAACGGGAACACCGCGAAGACGCCGGCCACGGCCAGGCTGGCGGCCATCAGCCACACCAGGGCCCGCCGCGGCCCCAGCCCCGCCTCGCCCCGCGCCCGCCGCGCCAGCAGCCAGAGCCCGGCCGGCATCAGCAGCAGCGGGAATAGCCCGAAATGGACCACCAGCCCGTCACGCCACAGCCGCTCCCACATCAGCGCCCGGCTCACCGGCCCGCGCCCCGCCTCGGCCGTCAGCCCGCCCTCGCGCCCGGTCTCGAGCTG
>DAOLDO010000090.1:0-12406 GCA_035327325.1 Chloroflexaceae bacterium
GACGCGGCTCTGGCCGGCGGCGTCGGGCGTGGTCACGAACGCGATCGTGCCGTCGACCGGCGACGCCGCCGGCTGGGCGCCCGCGGCCAGCGCGCGGGCCGGCCCGCCGCCGACCGCCACCGCGTGGAGGCGGGGGGGGGCGCCGGCGGGCCGGTGGGCGCGGGGGGGGGGGCCGCCGCCTGCCCGCCACAGCCGGCGACGACCAGGGCGAGCAGGCCGATCAGCGGCGCGATGGTTCGCGGGCGCCTGGTCATAGGTGTGCCACCGTGACAGAACCCCCCTCTCCGCGGCGGAGAGGGGGGCAGGGGGGTGAGGTCCTGCGGCCTATTCCGGCTCGGTGACCAGCTCCGTCCCGGCCACCCAGCCCTCGCGGCCGTCGCTGACGCGCACGCGCCACCAGGGGTAGCCGTCGTCCTGCACGGGGCCCTCGAGCAGGGTCATCTGGGTGCCCGGGGGCAAACCGGCGAAGGCGTTCGACTGGAGGCCGGGCTTGTCGCGCAGGCGCAGGTTCTTGCCGCCCGCGTTGCGCACCCAGGCGCTCACGCCCACGCCCAGCATGCCGGGGGCCGTCGCGGGCGCGCCCGCGGCGCCGCCCAGGCTCACCCCGGGCTCCGGCTTCGCCTCGACCTTCGCGGCGGCCGCCGCGGCCTGCTTGGCCTTGTTCTGGGCCGACTGGGCCTGGATCTGCAGCTTGGCCATGTCGGCCTGCATCTGGCGCACTTTGGCCTGGGCCTCGGCCAGAGCCTTCTCGGCCGCGTCGCCCGAGGCCGCGTCCTTCTTGGCGGCGTCGAGCTGCTTCTGCAGGTCGGCGACCTCCTTGCCCTTGGCGGCGAGCTGGTCGCTCATGTTGCGCATGGCCTGGGCGACCTTCTCCTGCTCGGCCTTGGCCGCCTGCTCAGCTTCCTCTTCCTTCTTCTTGTCCTTGCCGAACCCGAACATGGCGATCCTCCTTCTGGACGTCTGCTCGTGGCGGTTCACTCGTTCGTTGCCGGACCCACGTAGTATAGACTAGTTCGGTCCGCCGTGCGTCACTCGAGCGTCAGCTCGGCCCTGGCGGCGCCGGCCCGCTGCGAGGCGGCGGCGACCCGCACCGCCCCCCCGGCGGGCGCGCGCACGGTCCACTCGAGCTTGCGCAGGTTGTCGGTCGGGTAGTCGCCGCCCCACAGGCCGCGCTTGTTGGCCCGCCCCTCCAGCTGCCCGATCTCCTGCCTGGCCTCGCCGGTGAGCAGCTCGGCGCCATCGGGCAGGGTGAGCGTCACCTCGATGGGCCGCACCGCCCGCACCTCCTGGGCGCGCTTGCTGCCGTAGGTCGGCAGATAGCCGCTGTTGGCCACCACCGCCCGCACCCGGTACAGCCCATCGCCCAGGGCCTCCGCGCTGGCCTGGCGCAGCTCCAGGCGCGGCGTCATCAGGGCGTGGGCCAGGGCGAACTCGGTGCTGGGGGCGACCGTCTGGGGCAGCAGCTGCTCCGGCGGGTTGCCGAAGGTGCGCCGCTCGATCCAGCCGCCAATCTCAACCTTGCCCAGCTGCGGGTGCTCGAAGGGCCGCCAGTTGACGAAGCCCTTGCCGCCGAGCACCTCGTCGTTCCACTTCAGCAGCTTGAGGTCGTCCTCCTCGGGGTGGTCGCGGAACCACTCGATGAAGTCGCGCTCCTTGATGCCCGCCTCGCCGACCATGTCCCACAGCTCGACGGTGAAGGCGTAGATGCCGAGCTGGTCGTAGGCCCAGTCGTCGAAGGCCCCGTTCATCACCTCGCGGGGGTGGTAGCGGAAGCCGTGGTAGACCGAGACGTGGGGGTAGCCGGTCAGGGCCTTGCCGCGCTCGCCGATCTCCTTGAAGGTCCAGACGTCGTCCTGGGCCATCTTGTCGTCGGGCTTGTCGGAGTAGGGGCGCAGCAGCACGCCCGAGAAGGTGTGGTACGAGAGGGCGCAGCTGACGTTGAGGTGGGCGCTCAGGAAGGCCACGGTCGCCCGCACCTCGGGCTCGGAGGCGGGGAACGGGCCGGCGCCGTGCTGCTCGCCCTCGGGGGCCCAGATGTAGGGGAAGTTGCGGTTGAAGTCGAGGCCCTGGGCGGGCGGGGCCACTTTCAGCTCGAAGCCGTCGTAGCCGCGCACGCTGCCCTCGGTATAGACCCTGTAGTAGGTACCGCCGACCTCGTCGGGGCCGCGCCGGCGCATCAGCCGCGGGTCCTTCTCGCTCACCTTCCAGCCGCCGTCCGGGTCCTCGATGCGCATGTCCACGATCAGGCCGTCCCCGTCAATGTCCTCGGGGTAGAGCCCGTCGCGCTCGTCGGCGTAGGGGTAGCGGCGCGTGCCCGAGCGCACGTAGACGGGCGAGGTCAGGGCCTGCTCCATGCCGTCGGGGTTGAGGCACGGCACCACGTAGAGCGCGCGCGTGTCGAGCAGGGCGGTGACCCGCGGGTCGCTCCCGTAGCGCTCCAGCGCGGTCTGGATCAGGTGCAGGGCGCCCATGCAGCCCGTGACCTCTGTGGCGTGGATGTTGGCGTCGAGCCAGAAGGCGGGCTTCTCGGTGTCGGGCCCGGTCTCGCTGTTGGTCAGGGTCGCGCAGAGGATCGGGCGGCCCTCGTGGCTGGTGCCGATGCTGGCGACGGCGCAGAGGCCGGGGTGGGCCTCGGCGAAGGCGTGGAGGGCCTGCTCGACCTCGTGGGGGCGCAGGTACTTGTCGAAGGTGACGGCGGCCATTTAGCGGTTCCTCGAGGCCAGGAAGTCAATCACGTCAATCTTGGTCACGATCCCGGTCACCTGTCCGGCGTCCACCACCACGGCGGCGGCGCTGCGGCCGAAGACGCCGGTCAACTCCTCGACGGGGGTATCGGGGCTGACCGTGGCGACCTCGTGGGTGTGCAGGCCGTCAATGCTGTGGCTCATCGCGCCGCCGTTAAGCAGGTAGTCGAGCAGGTCGCCCTCGCTGATGATCCCGTGGAGCCCGCCGGCCTTGTCGAGCACGGGCAGCTGCGAGATGCCGTGGGTCTTCATCATGCGGATCGCCGCCTCGACGCTGGTGCCCTCGTCTGCGGCGATGACCTGGGTGTTGCGGTCGGCCACCAGGTCGCTCACGGTGGCGGCCTCGAGGAAGCCGTTCTCGCGCATCCAGTTGTCGTCGAAGACCTTGCTCAGGTAGCGGCTGCCGCTGTCGGGCAGCAGCACCACCACGATGTCGTCCTCGGTGAGGTGCTCGGCGGCGGGCGTGCGCAGCCACTTGAGGGCGCCGGCCACGGCCAGCCCGCACGAGCCGCCGCAGAAGATGCCCTCCTCGCGCACGAGGCGGCGGGTCATCAGGAAGCTCTCGCGGTCGCTCACCTGGGCCACGTCGTCCACCACGCCGAAGTCCATGGTTGAGGGGAGGAAGTCCTCGCCGACGCCCTCGACCTTGTAGCCGTGGGCGGGGCCGAGCACGCCGGTGCGGAAGTACTCGGTGTAGAGCGAGCCGACCGGGTCGGCGCCGACCACCTTGACCGCCGGGTTGCGCTCCTTGAGGTACTTGCCGGTGCCGGAGATCGTGCCGCCGGTGCCCATGCCGGCGACGAAGACGCTGATGCGGCCGGCCGTCTGCTGCCAGAGCTCGGGGCCGGTCGAGCGGTAGTGGGCCTCGGGGTTGGCGGGGTTCCAGTACTGGCCGGCGAGGATGGCGTTGGGCGTCTCCTCGGCCAGGCGCTTGCTGACCGAGTAGTACGAGCGGGGGTCGTCGGGCTCGACGGCGGTGGGGGTGATCACCACGCGGGCCCCGAAGGCGCGCAGGGCTCGGATCTTCTCCTCGCTCATCTTGTCGGGCATCACGAAGATGCACTTGTAGCCCTTGATCGCCGCGGCGATCGCCAGTCCCATGCCGGTGTTGCCGCTGGTCGGCTCGACGATCGTGCCGCCCGGCTTGAGCAGGCCGCGGCGCTCGGCGTCCTCGATCATCGCCACGCCGATGCGGTCCTTCACGCTGCCGCCGGGGTTGAGGAACTCAACCTTGGCGACCACCTGCGGCCTGATGCCCCTGGCGAGCTTGTTCAGGCGCACCAGCGGGGTGTTGCCGATCGTCTCCAGGATATGGTCGAAGATCTGCGGGGAGGTCGCGGCCATGGCGGGCAGGGTCGCAGTCACGAGCTCTCTCCTCTCACTTCTCTCCTCGCCGAGAGCGGCGCTCCATCGCGCTATGGCGGTGCCGGGGGTGCGATTGCACGCGCCATGGTAGCACAGGGGGCGGGCGGCGGCAAACCCCGGCTTGTGTTCGGGCGGGCGAGCAGGTATAATGTAGGGGTGAAATCAGGGCTGACGGCCCGGAGCTCCAAGGAACCACAGACGTCTGTCAGGACGTAAGGGCGCCCCAGCGTGGGCGCCCGTGCTGGGCGCCTCAACGCCAACCGCACGCTAGCTGTGGGGCTATGCAGGGAACGCATTGACCGCTGTCGAGACGCTGCAACTGATCGCCCAGGAGGCGAAGACCTGCACCCTCTGCGGGCTCCACAGGGGCCGCACGCGGGCGGTGCCGGGCGAGGGCCACCCCGACGCGAAGATCATGCTGATCGGCGAGGGCCCGGGCTACCACGAGGACCGGCAGGGCCGCCCCTTCGTCGGCCCCTCGGGCCAGTTCCTCGACGAGCTGCTGGCCATGGCCGGCCTCAGCCGCGGCGATGTCTTCATCGGCAACGTGGTCAAGTGTCGCCCGCCCCAGAACCGCGACCCTCAGCCCGACGAGGTCAGGACCTGCACCGAGACCTACCTCTTCCGCCAGATCGAGGCCATCGGCCCGCGGGTGATCGTGACCCTGGGCCGCTTCTCAATGAGCCTCTTCCTGCCCGGCGAGAAGATCTCGCGCATCCACGGCCAGCCCCGCACCGCCGGCGGGCGCCTGATCGTGCCGATGCTGCACCCGGCGGCGGCCCTGCACCAGCCGCAGAACCGCCCCCTGATCGAGGCCGACTTTCAGCGCCTGCCCGAGATCCTCGCCCAGGCTGAGCGCGACGCCGCCGCAAAGGCCGCCGCGCCCGCCAAGAAGGACGAGGAGCCGCCGCTGGAGCAACTGAGCCTGTTTTAGCATGCAAACCTACCGACTCTCCCCCGCCGGCAGGCGGCTCACCCTGGTGCTGCTCGTCGCGGCCCTCCTGATCTGGGCCTTCGCGATCTGGAGCTTCGCCAGCACGCTGCGCATCAGCTACAACCCCCTCCAGCTCTGGCCGAGCCTCCAGCGGAGCCTCGCCGAGGGCCTCGGGGTCGGCCAGGTGGTGCCCGCCCTGCTGATGCTGGCCCTGATCGTGGCCACCCCCCTGCTGATCTGGAACCTGCTCGAGGAGTGGGCCGCGGCCTACACGCCCACCCCCGAGGGGCTGCGCTTCGCGTCCCTCGGCCTCAGCGTGACCTACCCCTGGCACGCGATCACGTCGGTCCGCCGGGCCGACGACGACGCCGAGGAGCCCCTCGACGAGCTGCTCCTCGACGGCGACTACACGGGGCAGATCCAGAGCCCCGTGCTGCGCTTTCTCCACCGGCAGGCCTTCGGCGCCACCAGGCTGCCGATCTACGCCGGCCTCGAGGGCCGCGACGAGCTGCTCGCCGAGATCCGCCGCCGCGCCGAGGCGCCCCCGCCCGCCGACGCCCCGTCGGCCGGGCCCGCCCCGACGGCGGCCTGAACCATGGTGATAAGGGCGCCCCTCCAGCGGCGCCTTGTGGTACGCAAGACGGAAGTGCATAGCGACCAGTGGCCGCCTGGCCCCGACGCGACGTCGGACGGGCGGTCGAGCCGAGTATGCCGCAAGGCTGCTCTCTACCTCCAGGAAAGGAGACGAGGTCCGCGCCCCGGCACAGGGCCGGCAGCCCGGGCCTCAACCGACACCTATGGCAAAAAGTAAGGTTCGCGCCCTCGCCCTCGGCGGCGCCGGCGAGGTCGGGCGCAACATGTGGGTGGTTGAGTACGGCGACGAGATCGTCATCCTCGACTGTGGCGTCATGTTCCCCGACGCCGACATGCTCGGCGTTGACCTCGTGCTGCCCGACATCACCTACCTGCGCGAGAAGACCGATAAGATCAAGGGCGTCTTGCTCACCCACGGCCACGAGGACCACATCGGCGGCGTGCCCCACCTGATCGCCGAGCTCGGTTTCCCCCCGATCTTCGCCACCCGCCTCACCCACGGCCTGCTCGCCAACAAGCTCAAGGAGCACCGCCTGCTCGACAAGGTCGCCCAGGTGACGATCAACGACAGCGACCCCTTCCAGGTCGGCTCGTTCACCGTCGAGCCCTTCCACATCGCCCACTCCATCCCCGACGCCGTCGGCTTCGCGGTCAACACGCCCGGCGGCATGGTGGTCTACCTCACCGACTGGAAGCTCGACCACACCCCGGTGGACGGCAAGCCCACCAACATCCAGAAGATCTCCGAGCTGGGCCAGCGCAAGCCCCTGGTGCTGATCACCGACTGCGTGCGCGTCGAGTCGAAGGGCTACACGCCCAGCGAGTCGTCCGTCGGCGAGGCTTTCGACAATATCTTCGCCATCGCCCCAGGCCGGATCATCGTCGCCACCTTCGCCTCCAACATCAGCCGCGTCCAGCAGGTGATCGACTCGGCCGAGGCCTACGGGCGCAAGGTGCTGCTCGCCGGTCGCAGCATGGAGAACAACTCGCGCATCGCCCTCGAGATGGG
Source organism: Chloroflexaceae bacterium (assembly GCA_035327325.1). GTDB lineage: Bacteria > Chloroflexota > Chloroflexia > Chloroflexales > Chloroflexaceae > CAIWXH01. The sequence goes on from DAOLDO010000090.1 coordinate 6,647, forward strand.
CTTCCTGCGGGCCGAGGAGGGCACGATCATCAGGCCCCACGAGCTCAATAGCTTCCCCGACGACCAGGTGGCCGTGGTCTGCACCGGCAGCCAGGGCGAGCCCATGGCCGCCCTCAACCGCATGGCCAACCGCGACTACCCCCACGTCAAGATCAAGCAGGGCGACACGGTGGTCGTCTCGGCCACGCCCATCCCCGGCAACGAGGTCAGCGTCAGCCGCGTGATCAACAACCTCTTTCGCCTCGGCGCCGACGTGATCTACGGCGGCCAGGCCCACGTCCACGTCTCCGGCCACGCCGCCCAGGAGGAGCTCAAGCTCGTGCTGGCCCTGCTCCAGCCCGAGTTCGTCGTCCCCTTCCACGGCGACTACCGCCACATGGTGCTCTACCGCAAGCTCGCCACCGGCATGGGCAAGCAGTACACCAACGAGAATGTGCTCATCCCCGAGGACGGCACGATCATGGAGTTCGCCCCCGGCTTCGGCAAGGCCGTCGGCAAGGCCCCCGTCGGCTACATCTACGTGGACGGCACCACCGTCGGCGATGTGGGCAATGTGGTCGTGCGCGACCGCCAGATGCTCGCCAAGGACGGCATGCTGATCGTCGTGGTCGGCATCGACTCGTCCACCGGCGACCTGGTCTCCGGCCCCGATGTGGTCTCCCGCGGCTTTGTCTACATGCGCCAGAGCCAGGACCTCGTGGAGGCCACCAAGGACACGGTGCGTTCGGCCCTCACGGCCCGCAACGGCAACGGCACCGGCTCAAGCGTGGACGCGGGCTTCGTCAACCGCAAGATCAAGGACGTGGTGAGCGAGTTCCTCTACCGCGAGACCAAGCGCCGCCCGATGGTGCTGCCGGTCGTCATGGAGGTGTAGGTCTTACCTCACCCCCCTGCCCCCCTCTCCGACGCGGAGAGGGGGGTTTGTGTTGGGGCGCAGCGTGCTGCGCCCTTACGATTCCGCCACCAGGCGGTAGATCCCGCCGCCCTCGCGGTCGGCCAGGTACAGCTCGCCCACCTCGTCCTCGCCGAACGAGGTGACGCGCAGGTCGAGGGTGGCCAGCAGGGCGCCGCCCCCCTCGACGAAGGGCGCGCGCAGCCCCCACAGGTTGCCCGAGCAGTAGTCGGCGTAGAGGTAGACGCCCTCCAGCTGCGGGAAGGCCGCGCCCCTGTAGACGTAGCCGCCGGTGATCGAGCAGCCGTCGCCCGCGCTGTGGCTGTAGGTGGCGACGGGCATGGTCAGGCCGGCCTGCTCGCAGCTGCGCGCGTCGTAGCACTCCCGGCCCTCCATGATGTCCCAGCCGTAGTTCTCGCCGCCCATGCTCGCGGCCGACACGAAGTTGACCTCCTCGTACTCGTTCTGGCCCACGTCGCCGATGTACAGGTCGCCCGTGGCCCGGTCGAACGAGAAGCGCCAGGGGTTGCGCAGGCCGTAGGCCCAGATCTCGGGGCGCTCGCCCGCGAAGCCGCCGAAGGGGTTGTCCTCGGGCACGGCGTAGGGCTCGCCGCCGTCCACGTCAATGCGCAGCAGCTTGCCGAGCAGGGTGTCGAGGCTCTGGGCGTTGCCCCAGGGGTCGCCCGCGGCGCCGCCGTCGCCCGTGCCGATGTAGAGGTAGCCGTCCGGCCCGAACTTCAGCAGGCCGCCGTTGTGGTTGGGCGCCGGCTGCTCGATCGTCAGCAGCACCTGGGCGCTCGCGGCGTCGGCCCGGTCGGGGTTGTCGGCCGAGACGCTGTAGCGCGCCACCACCGTCGTCCCGTCGCGGTCGGTGTAGTTGACGTAGAAGCGCCCGTTCGCGGCGTAGTCGGGGTGGAAGGCGACGCTCAACAGGCCCTGCTCGTTGCCGTTCGCGCCCACCAGGGCCAGCAGGTCGAGGAAGGGCTCCTCCACAAGCTGGCCGTCGCGCACCACGAGGATCAGGCCGGCCTGCTCGGTCACGAACAGCCTGCCGCTGCCGTCGCCCGCGCTCGTCACGTGGGTGGGGCGGACGAGGCCGTCCACAAGCAGCTCGGCGCCGACGGCGAGCTGGTCGAGGCTCGCGGCGGGCGCGGCCGTGGCGGCTGGGGCGGTCGGCTCAGCCTGGGCGGGCGTCGCCTCGCTCGGCGCGGCCGGGGCGGCGGTCGCCTCGGCCGGCGGGGCCTCCGCCGCCGCGGTCGGCTCCACCGCCGACGCCGTCGGCTCAGCCGGCAGCACGGTGGGCTCGGGCGCCTCGCCCCGGGCGGCGGCGCACCCGGCGAGCAGGGCGGCGGCGAGCAGCAGGCTCACAGGTCGTATGCGCATACGCGCGAAAGTCCTTTCCAGACAGTCTGTGCGGCGATCACCCGGTCAGCTTACCATGGCGAAGGGCGCCCCGCAGGGCGCCCTCATTGGCGTCGAGGTGTAAGCTGTGAGGTGTGATCCGCGCTGGTTCGGCCCTGCTCACAGCTCACACCGCGAGCGCAGCGAGCGACTCACACCTCACGACACGGCACTGCCGAAGAAAAGCGACTTGCTAGTTCTCCACCTTGTGGAAGGTCTCGGCCATGGGCAGGCCGAAGGGCTCGCCGCGCTCGGCGGCCCAGGTGCGCAGGCGCTCGGCAAGCTCGCTCTGATCCTCGCCCAGCTGGCTGACGTGGCAGCGCAGGGCGGCCAGCTTCAGCTCGAAGGTCTCGGAGATATCCACGCCGTGGTTGAGGTGCGGCGCGCCGACCACCCACAGCTCCTTGACCTTGCTGGGCGCCAAGCCCTCGGCCAGCAGCTCGGGGAAGTCCCAGCCGTTCTGGGCGGCGGGGTAGACGGCGGCGAGTGCGGCCTCGGCCGCGGCCAGGTGGTCGGGGTGGAAGCGCCCGATGGCGTAGCTCGGCGTCCAGACCCGGTCGGGCGACTGGCAGACCAGGCGGTAGGCGCGGGTGCGACGGATGTGGCGCACGATCTCGCGGCGCAGGGCCAGGCTGGGCTCGAGCTGGCCGTCGGGGAAGTCGAGGAAGACGACCTCCTTGAGGCCGAGCACCTCGGCGGCGGCCCGCTGCTCGGTCTTGCGGATAGTGCTGATCCGGCGCCGGTCCTCGGGGCCGACGGCGGTGGCGTCGTCGGGGCCGCCCGAGCCGCCGTCGGTGCAGATCACCAGGGTCACCTCCCAGCCCTCCCGCGCCCAGGCGGCGACAGTGGCGCCGCAGCCGAACTCGGCGTCGTCGGGGTGCGCGACTACAACCATGGCCGTGCGCGGCCGCTCCTCTACCGGGGTCGTCATTCCTCTCTCCTTAGACAAGGCTCCAGACGGGCTCGCTGCGCTCGACCGTGGGCTCCGGACCTCCCCCCCGCCTCGCTGCGCTCGGCTCCCCCTCTCCGCAGCGGAGAGGGGGGGGGGGGGGGAGGTCGGCGGCGACACCAACCTGGAAAGTACCTACGAACCTCGCCTTAGAACTCTTAGCTCGCTCTTCTCAGTCTAGCACAAGCGCAGGCCCGGGGGCCGCGCTCGCTCCTGGCCTACTCCGGCACGTAGTCGGGCGCCTGGTGGCGGAAGTAGGCCCCGTAGAGCTCGGCGTAGTGCCCGCCCTGGGCCAGCAGCTCGGCGTGGGCGCCCTGCTCGATGATCCGGCCCTCGCGCAGCACGATGATCCGGTCGGCGCTGACCACGGTGGAGAGCCGGTGGGCGATCACGATGCTGGTGCGCCCGCGCAGGGTCGCGCCCAGCCCGGCCTGCACCTGGGCCTCGGTGAAGGGGTCAATGCTGGCGGTCGCCTCGTCGAGCAGCACCACCGCCGGGTCCTGGAACAGCACCCTCGCCAGGGCCACCAGCTGGCGCTGGCCGAGCGAGAGGCGGGCGCCGCGCTCGCCCACGTCGGTGTGCAGCCCGTCGGGCAGGTCGTCAACCCAGCTGCCGTCGCCGAGGCTGCGGGCGGCGGCCTCGACCTCGGCGTCGCTCGCGTCGGGGCGACCGTAGCGGATATTGTCGGCCACCGTGCCGGTGAAGAGGAAGGGCGCCTGGGGCACCAGGCCGAGCTGGCGCCTGTAGGCGGCGATGTCGAGGGCCCTGATGTCGCGGCCGTCCACCGTGAGCCGCCCGCCCTGGAACTCGTAGAAGCGCAGCAGCAGCTTCATCAGGCTGGACTTGCCGGCGCCGGTGTGGCCGACGATCGCCAGGGTCTCGCCCGCCGGGATGGCGAGCGAGAAGTCGCGCAGCACCCAGGGCGCCCCCTCGCCGCCGTAGCGGAACGAGACGCCCTCGAAGCTGATCGCGCCGCGCAGGCGCCCCGGGTCCTCGCCGCCGGTCTGGGCCACCGTGGTCTCGGAGTCGATCAGGGCGAAGACCCGCTCGCTGGCGGCCAGGCCCTGCTGGAACTGGCTCCAGAACGAGGCGATGCTCGAGATCGGATAGAAGAAGATCGTCAGGCTCTGCACGAACAGGTACCACTCGCCCACGTCCACGTCGCCGCCGAGCACGAACAGGCCGCCGACGTAGATCACGGCGGCGACGCCGAGGCCGGCCAGGGTGTTCATCAGCGGGAAGATGCTGCCGAACACGGCCACGCGCCGCAGCTGCACGCTGTAGGCCATGCTGTTCGTGGCCAGGAAGTCGGCGTAGAGGGCCGCCTCCTGGCGGAAGCCCTTGGCCACGGCCACGCCGCTGATCGTCTCCTGCACGATCGCGTTGACCTCGGCCTGGGCGCGCTGGGCCTGGCGCATGACGTGGCGGGCCAGCCGGCGGAAGACCATGGCGACCACTACGACCACGGGGCCGACGGCGAGGGGGAGGAGCCCGAGGCGCGGTTGCAGCGCCAGCATCACCGCCGCGATCACGCCGACCAGCACCAGCTGGCTGATCAGGTCCACGGTGAGCGTGACCACCGTGGCGAAGTCCTGGGTGTCCGAGGTGATCCGGCTGATGATCCGGCCCGAGGCGTACCGGTCGAAGAAGGCCATGTCGCGGCGCATCACCGCCCCAAGGGCGTCGCGGCGCAGGGCCAGGACCACCTCGCCCACGGCCCGCGCGGCGAAGAGCTGGCGACCGTAGTTGAACAGCCAGCCCAGCACGCCCAGCAGGGTGACGACGCCGGCCAGGGCCAGCAGCGTCTGGGCGCCCGGGCTGCCGGTGAGCAGGTTGATCCCGCGCGAGATGATGATCGGCGTGATCGTGGCCGCCAGGGAGCCCAGCACCACCAGGCCGGCGACGAGCAGCACCGTGCGCGCGTGCGGCCGGAAGTAGGCGGCGATGCGCCGCACCAGCTGCCCGTCGCTGTAGCTGCGGTCGTACGCCTCGGCGAGCAGCCCTCCGGTCAGGCCCATGGCTTCGCTCCGCTAGAACAGTGGCTGGCCGCTACAGGCATGTGATTCTTTCCCACGAAGGCCACGAAGAGCGCGCAGGTGCGAGTGCGGCTCTGCCTGCAAAGCGCTGCTGAGCCGCTCGTACAGCTCGGCCCGATGAGCCTGGCAACGTGCGCGACCCACGCCTTCGTGTGCTTCGTGTGCTTCGTGGTCATAAACAAGCCGCCTCTCTCCACCGAATAGTTCTAGGGGTTGTGCAGCGGGGTCTCGCTCGTGAAGAGGGGCTGCCCCTGCCCGCCGAAGATCTGGCGGTAGGCGGGGCTGGTGGCGAGCAGCTCGACGTGGCTGCCCTGGGCGAGCAGGGCGCCGTTCTTCAGCAGGAGGATGCGGTCGGCGCGGCGGATCTGCGAGAGCCTGTGGGTGATCAGCAGGGTGGTGCGGCCCGCCAGGATCTGGCTCATCGCCCGCTGGATCTGGTCCTCGGTGGCGCTGTCAATGGCGCTGGTCGAGTCGTCCAGGAT
>DAOLDO010000091.1:0-12395 GCA_035327325.1 Chloroflexaceae bacterium
CGCCGAAGGGCAGCGGCTGGAGCTGGTGCTGGGCCGTGAGCCGCCCGAAGAGCGGGGTCTGGCGGCTCAGCAGGCTCTCCATCGTGCGGATATGCGAGCCGCAGAGCACCAGGATGAGGTTGGAGCTCTGGAAGTGGATGTCCCAGGCGTACTGGAGTGCGGAGAGCAGGGCGGGGTCGGCCTCTATCGCCCAGGGCAGCTCGTCGAGAACCAGGATACGGCGGTCGTCTCGGACGAGGGCGACGACGTCGTCCCAGAGGTCGGACCAGCTGGGGAAGCTGGGGCCGGTCGCCGTCGGCGGCCCGCCGCGAAGGATGGCGGCGAGACGCCGACGCTGGAGCTCGGCCGGCTCCTTCAGGGCCGACCAGTAGGTCCAGGGTAGGCCGGAGCGGCTCGCCCACTCGCGCAGCAAGGCGGTTTTTCCGACGCGCCGTCGCCCGTACAGCAGCAGCAGCTCGCCTCGTCGCTGCCGCTGAAGCAGCGCGTCAAGCATCGCCAGTTCGCTGACCCGGTCGAAGAACACGTCGCCTCCCGGCATAAATACATCTCCACAGTATTATACTCGCACGATGTCTTTTTGGGGCGACCAGCAGTACGAAGCGCAGGGCTTAGCTCGTGTCGTCTATTGAGTTCAGCCCTGCGTTCCGAAGGAGAATTGCTTGCCGCAGAGGGCGCCATACACTCAGCCGAGGGTAGGCCGTGCGCGATATTGCACGCTCTCCGCGAGATGCGCTGGGCCGATGCGGTCAGCCCCGGCGAGGTCGGCAATGGTGCGAGCGAGGCGCAGGGTGCGATGATAGGCGCCGGGCGAAAGGTCGAGCTGGCGCACGGCGGCCTTCATCAGGCTGTGGCCGGCGGCGTCGAGCTCGCAGTGCGCGCGGATCTCCTCCGGACCCATCTCGGCGTTGGTGGTGCAGCGGAGGCTGTCGGCGAAGCGCTCGCCCTGGATGCGCCGCGCCCTTGAAACCCGCTCAGCCACCACGGTCGACGGCTCACCCAGGCGGCCTGACGTCAGCCGCTCATAGGCCACCCGCGGCACCTCCAGGTGGATGTCGATCCGCTCGCGCAGGGCTTCGGGGATGCGGCGCTGGTAGCGGCGTACCAGGGCGGGCGTGCAGGTGCAGGCGCGCTCGACGTCGCCGAACCAGCCGCATGGGCAGGGCCGTGTCGTTCCCACCAGCTGGAACGCGGCAGGCAGGGTCAGGGGACTCTGCGAGCGCTCCAGGGTGACCACGCGGTCGTCGAGGATGGCGGGCAGCGGGGCGATCCTGGGGCCGAAGGCTCCGAGGTCGTCGAGCAGGAGCAGACCGCGGTGGGCGCGGCTCACCGCCCCTGGGCGCACCCGGCCAGCGCCGCCACCGAACAGCAGCGCCCGGCTGATCGTCGGCCGAGGTGCGACACACGGCCGCCGAGGCTCGGCGGTCTCGCCCTCCGTGGTTCCGGCGAGGACGCGGAGGAAGGTCACACCGGCCGCCTCGATTTCAGACAGGGGCGGCAGCAGGCCGAACAGGGCGCGGGCGAGCATCGTCTTGCCGGAAGCAGGCGCGCCGATGAGCAGCAGATGGTGCCCGCCGGCCGCGGCCACCTCCAGTGCGCGCTTGACGTGCTCCTGACCCTTCACATACTGCAGGTCGACCGGCTCGCCGCAAGGATTGATCGTCATCAGGCTTCCTCCCTCGGGCTCAGAGCAGACACCGGCAGATGTACAGCGTGACGTAGCCGCTCGACACCTCCCCCAGCGGCGGCGAGATAATGCCTTCCGCCATCAGCAGGTCGAGCATCCCCTCGTTCTCGCTGTAGTTCTTGATGACCACCTCGTCGAGGGCCAGGGAGAGCTCGGGCATGTTTACCGTGGCGGTCGCCACCGGTGAGCCGTCCTCGACGTCGTAGAGCGGCAGGGCGATGCGCCCGGTGTTGCCGTAGCTCGCCCGAACGACCCGGCACTTCCACCCCTGGAAGGTCACGCGACGTGCAGTCATTTCGTCCTCACGGTGTCGTGCGCGAACAAACACCACCGGCACCCGCACACCCGGAACGGGTGTAGGCGCCTATCGAGAGGCCACGCAGTACGACAGGCTCTGAGGGGAGAAACGGGGCGTGAGCGGACACGGGTAGGAGCTTCTGGCGAGCAAGGGCGTTCCCGCGTACCACCACGCGGCAGCGGCCGCCGCGAGGCGGCCTTCCGGCGGAGGCCGGGGCCAGGGTGGCCGCTCGATGCGGTCGCCCTGGCCGCTCAGCCATCCCCTGCTCGATCTGCGGCAAGGCTCGGCTCCGAGCGGCAGCGTGCAATGACCCACGCCCAGATGGCACCCCGGCGACCTTGGCGCAGAACTGACCGAGGGCGACGCCCCAGAGCAGCGGCCAACCGAAGGCGATGAGGGGAAAGCAGAGGCTGTCGAGGGCGGCGGCAACGAGGTTCGAGCCGTTCGCGCGGCTGAGCCAGGGTTTGTGGATCAGCGTGCGGAATACCAGGGCGTCAGCGATCCCGGCTAGGATGAACGCAAAACAGCTCGCCAGAGCGATGCGCCCCGAGCCGCCGAGGAACAGTGAGAGCAGGCCGCCCGCGCCGATGAGCAGCAGCATCCGGGCCCAGAACACGCGACCCTGCCACAGCTCGTGGAGCCGATCACGAGTTGAAAGATCGAGTCCGATGAAGAGGAAGGTATTGACCACACTTGCGGCTGGGCCGTAGCGGGAAACGAGCAGGCTGGCGACGATGATGGCAGCAAGGTAGAGCAGAACCAGGCGATAATGCTTCGAGCCAGCTTCGCTAAAGCTCTTCGCGCCAGCTTCGCTACCAGGAGCCCGCACGAAGTACCTCAGGGATAGGCTGTTGCTGATACTCGAGACGCGCCAGGAAGGACGGAATGTATTTGTCAGGGAACCTGCTGAATTGCGAACCATCGAAGCTGTGTGCCCCCATCGCCTCGACGCGGGCCAGTCGGCCAAAGGTATTCACTCTGCCGACGTGGACCCAGAGGTTGCGGGCACGGGCCATTTTGACCAGCAGCTCGGCGCTCCGGCTCAGCTTCCAGCGGGTCGAGGCGCCGACAAACACGGCGGCGAGCTCGTCCCAGGGCACGGTGTCGGGCGTGGCCCCGTCCTGAAGCACGATCGCAGCAGGGAGGCCGCGAGCAACCATTGCCGGGCGCCAGCAGCGCCAGAGCCAGAGCGTGCCCTCCCACGAGCCCCTGATGCCGTCGGCGGTGCGCTCGACGGCGTCCGGGGCAGCCACGAACTTGAGCTGATCGCGGGGCGAGCGGGAGATCGCGTCGAGCATGCGCACATAGGCGTCGGGGTTGACTCCAGCCAGGGCATCGTTATCAGCACCCCAGGGCTGGCCACTGTGGGCGATCGTCGCGATGCAGTTAAAGGAGCGGGGCTGCACGAGGCGGCCAAGGGCCGGATGCCCCGCGTAGCGCGCCACTGTGGTTGTCGCTCCGCTTACCAGGAGCAACATTGCGGCTGGCTACGTATCATGGTGACCTCCTCTCGATGTGTGCCGGGCGTGGGGCGGCTTGAGCGCCCCACGCCCGGCTGGGTTTCCGCGACTTCCGACAGCTCAGCGCCCAGTGGAGCCCAGGGCGTCATACCAGACGTCGGCGATGCGATTGTGGGCGGCCTCGGTGGGGTGGACGCCGTCGTAGAGGTCGGCCACGGTGAGGGCAGCGTAGACGTCGGCGAAGGCGAGGGGCGCCCCGTTCGCCTTGCGCTGCTCGACCTGGGCGCGAACGGCGGCGTTGTAGGCGCGGGCCAGCTCGTCACGTGAGCGGTTGTTCGGCGCCGCCGTGCCACTCATCGGCGGGAGCGAGGCGACCACGACCAGGGTCTGGGGCGAGCGCTCCCGGATGCGGTCGAGGAGGGCGCCGAGACGGGCTGCGGTGTTCTCGGGCCCCTCGACGTGCCACCAGGCGAGGTCGTTCGTACCCGCCATCAACAGCACGACGTCGGGGCGGTAGGCGGCGAGCCAGCCGTCGATCTGGCCGAGGATGTTGCCGACCGTGTAGCCGGAGGTGCCCGCGTGGTCCTTGTCGGCGACGCGCGTCCACTGGTCGTAGCGCGGGCCGACGAAGTCAACAGCCCGTCCATCGGCGGTCAGGCGCTGCCACAGGCGGTTGCGGTAGCCGCCGTTCACCCCCTCGGTGATCGAGTCGCCCAGCGGCATCACCCGCAGCACGCCTGTGGTCGGGGCAGCCGTAGCCGTGGGCGGGGCGCTCGTCGGCACGGGGCTCGGCACGGCCGGCGGGGGAGTCGTCGGGGCGGGCGCGGGCGCTCCAGCCATGGTGAGCAGGGCGACCTCGTCGAGGAAGAAGGGTGGCGGGACGGTGCCGGTGTCGTCCTGCAGGACCAGGCTGGCGATATCGGGCAGGGCGGCGGCGTCTGGCAACGGCAGCGTGAGCTGCTGCCACTGGCCGCCGGCCAGGGTCACGGTGGCGAGGCGCCGCTCGGCCCCGCTGGAGGTGCGCAGGCCGACCCGAGGGCCCGGCCCGCCAGCGGGGCCGCCGTGAAGTGCCAGGCGCAGCGCGCGCAGGCCGGCGCGGGGCAGTGGGCTCGTTCTCTGGAGCCGCACGGCGCTCCAGCCAGTGGTGAAGCGTGCCGCGATGGAGCTCGCCCCGCTCAGCCGCTCCTCGGTGGCGGCGAGGTTGGTCTGAACACCCCAGCCGTCGTCGCGCCAGCCCTCGGCGAGGGCGTCGCGGTAGATCGGCAGCTCCGCGGTGCCGGACACGGGCGGGGGCGAAACGGTCGGTCGAGGTGGCGCGCTCGTCGGTACAGGAGTACCAGGAGCAGGCGGTATTACGCCTCCACCTGTCACCTCAGCGCGGTGGGCCGCGTTGAAACGTGTCATTGTCCCGGCGAGGCTGGCCCAGCCGCCGTTGCCGTCCACGCCCGTGTAGCTCCAGGCCCAGGCCCCGGCGTAGCAGTTGCCGAAGATGCCTTCGAGCAGGTCGCCGATGCCCAGCCCCGTGCCGCTCGCGTTGGCCGGGAGCTCACCCACCACCACCGGCTTGTCGAAGCCGCCGCCCTGCCAGCTCACCTTGAGTGGCGAGTAGCTCCAGCCCGCGCCCCCGTTCATCCAGCCGTAGTAGTGAACCTGGTAGTAGTCGAGGGTGCCCTGCGGGTCGAAGGGCTTCAGCGCCGCGTCGCTCCACCAGTTGCCGGCAGCGCCAGGGGCCGCCGTGCTGTTCCACTTCATCGCCGCGCTGCCGACCGTGACGAGCTGATTGGAGTTGCGGTGGATGGCCCCGGCCGTCTCGGCAACGAAGCGCTGCATCTCTTGGAGGCTGACCGGCTCGGGGATGGTGCCGTGGACGGAGCCCGCCTCGCGGATGCCCCACTCGGGCTCGTTGATCACCTCCCAGCTCAGCACGTTGGGGTGCGTGCCGATTGTGTAGCTCGTCCCGGGCACGGGGAAGCGCAGCATCGGGATGAGCGCCCGGTCGATGTACGCCTTACACTTCACAGGGTCGATGATCAGGTCGCGCCGGCCGCCGACGGTGCCGTCGCCGCGGGCGAGCATGTCGAACGACCACAGCGTGAAGGTGAGTGAGATATTGTGCTTCTGGGCCAGGGAGATGGCGTCGGCCATCGCGGGCAGGGTGCCGGCGTCAAAGCCGCTGGTGACGCCATTCGCGAACTCGGGTGCCCCGCGGCCGTCGGCGAAGACCCACCAGCGCACGCTGTTTGCGCCCGCCGCCTTGAGCTGCGCGAACATCCGCTCGGTGGCGGCACTGGTGTAGGTGTGCTGGCCCCAGTGCTCGACCGTGCCGAAGTCGGCGCCGAAGCCCCCGCCGAGCCAGGGTACGTTCACACCGGAGAGAAACCAGCGCCGGCCCTGCCAGAGGATGAGATGACGCTGGTCGGCGGGGCAACTGGGGGCCGCGCTTGCAGGGGTTGCCTGGGCGCCGGGCCAGACGAGACCTGCGGCCAGGACACAGAGCGTGAGGGCGGCCAGGGCGATTCGGGGGAGGGAGCGGGCGATCGTGTGGTGACGCATCAGCACTCGCTTTCGTTTGTCGGTCTGGGAAAGGGCACGGCGAGGTGGCCGCTGCCCAACGGGATCAGGGAGCGGCTTCGGCCGCGAATCGTGGCGGGCTTGCGGGACGCCTTTGGTTCAGCCCTCGCGATGGCGAGGAGGAGCAGGCGGTCCACGAGGATCTCGTGGGCGCTGTGCTCCACTCCACTGACCCAGCTCGAGAACAGCCGCAGCCGCCCCTCGACATAGATCTCGTCGCCGGCGTGGAGCAGCCGGCCGCACTCGTCGGCCAGGTCCTCCCAGGCCGTCAGCCGGTAGTGCTCGTGGTGAGGCCGGCTTGCCTCCGAGGGTGTTCGCCAATGGTGCTCCGACACGAGGGGGAGGGCGGCGACGTGGTGGTCACCAACGTCGTAGAGCAGCGGCTCGCGGTCGAGCCGGCCGGTGAGTTGGATGCGGTTCAGGTCCATTCGGTTGTCCTTTCGCGCCTGCATCAGCGCTCGGCGCTGTTGGCGTCTGGCACGACGAGCGTGCTGACGATCTGGCCGTCGGGGGCGCGGAGCTCAATGGTCTGCCCGGGCGACCAGTGTGCGTTTGCGCCTGGCCAGTGGAGGATGCCGGCGTCGGGCTCATCCTCACCATCGCCGCTCCAGACGATGAGCAGCTCGCCCGGTGGGATGGTGAGCGCGGGGATGGCAAAGGCCTCGCCTGTCTCGCGGTGGATTAGCTGCCATCCGTCCAGGGTCTGGGCGGCCGTGGTCTGGTTCTCAACGATGATGTACTCGAAGAGGCCGGGCTCCTCCGGGTCGTCGGGTTGAACCGCCACCACGACGAGGGTATTGGGGCTGATGGGCGACCCCTCAGCCGAGGGCTCGGGGGCTACCGTGGCGCCAGGATCGACGGGCGCCGTAGCCGTCGGGAGCGGTGGCAGGTCAGACTCGGCGGCTCCCGGTATCGCTGTGGTGGTCGGCGATGCTGTGGGTGACGGCCGCAATGGCGAGGTTCGGGGAAGCGACTGCGTGGTGGACTCGGAAGGGATGCGCGGCGTCGCTGCCGCCGGCCTCGTCGGTCGAGCGGTAGACGTCGTGGTCGCGGTAGCGCCGAGGGGTAGATCGACGTAGCAGGTGAACGCGGCCAGCAGCTCCCCGCCCTGACGCGCAACGACCGCGACGGGGTAGACCCCTGAGCGCTCGCGCACGGTAAGCGGGAGCGCCCACGCTCCGTCTGCGCCGGCGCTTCCGCCGCCGACCACTGTCCCGTTGAATTGGGCCAGGAGCGCTGCGCCGGGGGTGGCTGTGCCGCGCAGCCACACGGTCTCGCCGCTCGGGCACGCCAGGGCAGGGGGCGGCGCGCCGCTGCTGGCGTCAGCCCCGCCGGCGAGCAACAGGCCAAGCAGCAGGGCCACAACCGTAAGTCCTGCCCAGCCGACCCATTTCCCCGGCGCCGCCATCAGTTCTCGACCAGGAAGTAGGTGGCGAGCACCGCGGAGTGGGTCGAGCCGGTCTGCGGGTCGTATTGGTCGGTCTTGAGCAGCAGGCGGTGCCAGCCGTTGCTGAGGCGGGTCGTGTCGACGGTGACCTGGCCGCTGTACTGCGTGCTACCGCACTGGGGGAAGCCGTTCGGCTCGCGCACCCCCGCCGGGCAGAGTGCTACGCCCTTGTTGCCCTGGTGGAAGTCGGTGTCGACGCCGGCGTACCAGCCGGTGACGGCCGCCCCATCGAAGCCGCGGATCACTGCGATGCGTGGCCGCCACACGCCGCTGACCGGGGCGAGCAGTTCGGGTGAGCGCCTCAGGCGCGCCGCAGCGTAGTTCAGGCCTGTGCACCAGCCCCGCGCCTCGATGTCGTCGAGGTCCTGGTAGAGGTCGTCGTACCAGCCGCGGCCACCGTTGCGCAGGGTGGCGTGGAGGCTGGTCGAGGTGCGCATCTCCTTGCCGTCGGGCTCGGCCACGAAGGCCCGCACGCGCAGCTGCACCTCGCCGTCGTAGCGCGCCCGGCGGGTGTCGACGGGCACGCTGTCCCACCAGGTGCAGGTCTTCCCGCCGTCCGAGAGCTGGCCGCCCGTCGCGGCGCACTGGCTCAGCCGGCGCTCGAAGCGCTGGTCGGCAGCGACGACATTGGCGCTGTCGCCCTGGTAGGCCTGGACCTGGATCTGGCGGAAACGCCCGGGGTGGCATCGTATCGGTGACGTTCTGAGCAGGAGGCTTCAATGCTTGGCGGTGGCGAGATCCTCATCATCCTGATCCAGCTGCTCATTCCGGCTGTAGTGATCGGCCTGGTTCTGTTTGCGCTCTTCCGGCTTGTGCGGCTGGCCGGCGCTATGTTGCTCACCTTGCAGCGAATCGAGGCCCTTCTAAGGCAGCGTGAGTTGTAGCCACGGCTCCGACGGCAATCGTGGCCGCGCCCGGTAGAGGGTGGTGTGATGGTTCAGGGCCAGAAACTCGATCAGGCCAGAGAGGGAGACAGCACGATCTTCGCGGCGCTTCACGGCCTGCTCGTGTTACACCCCTGGCGCGACCCTGTCGCGGCGGAATCAGACGCCTACAGCCTCTTCTACGCGAGGTCGTCGGCACTGGGACGGCTCGCTGATGCGGCAGGCTCTGATGCCCAAGGCCTGTGGGGCATGAATGACGCCGGGCACGATACGAGTTCTCAAAAGCCAGGGCGTGATCGGATATGGTTTCAGGTGGCGGTTCGTGAGCCGCTTCCCATTGGCCGTCCGCTGCCGGTGCAGCCATTGCTCGCCTGTGCCGGGGACACAGCGGCGCGTTTGGGAACGCTGCGCCTCGATGCCGTTCAGCTGCTGCTGCCGGTGCAGTGCCTCGCCCCACCGCTCGTTGCGTCGTCGCAACGGGACGACGTAGGCGCCTTGCTGCAGGAGGCCGGCTGGTTCGCCGACTATGATCTGCACAGTGGTGCTCGGGTACGGGTGACGCTGGACGGCGGCCAGAACCCGACCATTCGCACCGCGGCACCCCTGATGCTCCAGTGGATGCAGGAGCTCAAGCAGGACGTCTTCGCCGGCGACGCACGCTCCCTAACCGACGGTGCGGCAGTCCTCCAACCCGGCTTCGTGGATCAGCTGTGGCTCGGCCCCGCCCTCCATCGTGCCACCTTCTCCGGCACTCTGGTCGAGTGGTCCCTGGACGCATTGGGATGGCTCGCCGCGCTCCTTGCCAGCGCGAGTGCGCGGTGCGGCGTCAGCACGCCCCTGGTGCTTACAGTTAGCCGCAGTGGATCGACAACATACTCGCCAGGTGAAGCCAGGGCTTGACTCTCCCGTTGGGGCGCAGCTCGGACAGAGGGCCCCTACTCGCGCACATAGCGGGGGTAGGTCGCCTTGGCGGCCATGGCGTGGGCGAGGTCGATCACCACGGTGACGACGGGAGTGGCCGGGGTCGTGATGGCGAGCACCTCGCCGTCGGGGCCGACCAGCCAGCCCTGTCCACCCAGGTCAACCGCGGGGTCATCGCTGCGCTTGTTGGAGGAGCCGACGTACGCCCCGGCGGCGACGGACGCGGCGCGCCCGCCCACGAGCCACTTCTCTAAGGTCGGCTTGCCGGTTGCACGGGGGACGGCGATCAGATGGGCGCCGCCCCGCCCATAGGCCCGCGCCCGCTCCTGAAACCAGAGCTCGGTACAGATCAGGAGGCCGAGACTTGCCCGCCCAGCCTGCGCCGGCGGAAAGTCGCCGTCGCCCCGGTCGTACCAGCGGGCCTCCCAATAGCCCTCCTCGTCAGGCAGGTAATACTTCTGCCGCACCGGGCGGTAGCCTTCGGCCGGCGACCAGACGAAGCCCTCGTTGCGCCGGCCGGCAGGCGTATCGACAGGGCGCGAGGCAACCACAACCGCCGGCGCGAGCTCGCCCAGGCGGGCAAGCCACCTGTCGTGGGCGACCACAGCGGCCTGCCAGGTTGCGGCATCAAAGGACGGGCTCGCGGCGAACCAGGAGGCGAAGCCCATCTCGGGCAAGATGACCAGGTCGCTCTGCTCCTCGGCGACGTGGCCAACCAGGTGCCGCCAGTCCTCGGCGAACGCCGTGGGCTCGTCGCGCAGCTCACACACCGTTACACGCATCAAATCCTCACTTCGCTTAGTGCTGCTACCGGAGGAATGACGAGGGTGCGCGCCGCGCGTTCAAGCGGAAACGCTACGCACTCGCCGGCGGCTCGTAGGACGAGAGCGCGAGCGTGTTGCCCTCGCTGTCACGTACGGTGAGATAGCGCTGGCCATCCTCGTCGTCGACGAGGGGTACGTCGACCATTCCGCCGTGCTGCTCCACTGCCTGCACGGCCGCCGCGAGGGCGGCGTGGTCGCCGAGGTGGACGTTGACGACGACGCCGTGTGGCCCCGGAGTGTGCTCGGGCGATTGGACGAGCGAGACGCCGGGCGCCCGACCACTCTTGTCCGATGGGAGCAGTACCGCAATCTGTGTGGCGCCGTCCTGAAAGCGAGGTGTCTCGTCGAGGCCAAAGACGGCCCGATAGAACGCGAGGGCGCGCTCCAGGTCGGCCACGGGTATTTCGATCCACGAGGGATACAGCACAGGCCTCGCACCTCCTGCGTCTGCAAAGACGGGACACAGTGTCCCCGGGCCGGCGGGTCAGGAGTCCCGCAGAAAGGCCGCGATGGTCTGATTGAAGCGCTCCGGCTCCTCCCGCGGCGGCCAGTGTCCGCTCCGCTCAAAGATTTGTAGGTGAGCGTCTGGGATCGCGTGCTCGGCCCGCTGCGCCCAGGCCACGGGCACCGAGCGGTCGTGGGCGCCGTGGACCAGCAGCACCGGCATGGCGAGCTCGTGGAGCCGCGTGGAGAAATCGGTGCGGAGCCCGCCCCATCCGACCTCGGCGCGCTGGAAGCCGCCGAAGGCCCGCCCGACATCCGGCCGGCGCAGCGAGGCCCACGCCTCGTCGACGAGCTCGTCCGTCAGCGCCGCAGAGGTGGACACTACGCCCCCGAGCGCCCGGCGCAGCAGGCCGCGGTCGCGCCGAAGCAGCGCCCAGCTCAGGCCGGCGAGGCCGGGCAGGCGCACCAGCAGGGCGCCGAGCGCGTCCCAGGGCACCGCGTTGCCCAGGCCGTAGCTCGCCACCAGCGCCAGCCGCCGCACCCGCTCAGGCCATCGTAGGGCGAAGCCGAGGGCGGCGCCACCGCCCAGCGAAACACCAACCAGGCTCGCCTGCGCGAGCCCGAGGGCGTCGAGCAGCTCCTCGAGCAGGTTGACGTGGAAGGCGAGGTCGGGCGTCCGGTCTGGCGCGCTGCTTCGCCCATAGCCCGGCCAGTCAGGCGCGTAGACCCGATGCCGCTGCGCGAGGGCCGCGAGCGTGTGCCGGTAGGTAAGCGCGGCTGAGTCGATCCCGCCGCCGTGGAGCAGCACCACCGGGTCGGCGCCCGCGCCGGCAATCAGACAGTGGATACGCATCCGGCGGACACCGACGACCACCGGCCAGGGGGCGAAGCCCGCCGACTGAGGATGCGCACGCTGGTCGCTACCGTGCGCCATCGCCTTCCTCCGCGACTGGTTCGACGCACGACCCGGCGACCAGGTCGTGCACGCTGCGCCGCCCGCCGCTCGCCACGGCGACGGCAAGGTAGGCGAGGGTCAGGGCGTTCGCCACGGCGACGCCGGCGGCCTGGTCGGGGCGGAACTGTGTCAGGTCGGTCGAGCGCGCGAAGGCGAACAGGTGGACCAGCTCCCAGGGCAGCAGCTTGAGCGCCGTCCGCAGCAGCGCCCGTGGGAACCCGAGCCGCCCGCCCCGGCGCCCACGCACCCGAACTCGCAGCAGCCGCTTGCCCGGCGTCATGCCATCGCGGGAGCGGTCGCCGAACGTGAAGTAGAGCCACGCCGGCAGCGAGAAGTTCCAGGCGATAACCCGCGCGAGCTCCGGCCCGGTGCGCGGCGGGGCGAGCCCGAGCGTGCGCTGCACGAGCTGGCCGGCCGGTGCGAGGGCGGCGAACAGGAGCAGGATGTCCAGCAGGTAGGCCGCGAGGCGGCGCGCAGGCAGCCAGAACCGTTCTGCCATGTGAACGCTCCTTCCGGTGATGCGCTCGGGCGGTCGAGGGAGCGATGAGGCACGCCAGCCTCTTCTCAGTCGCGGCGATGAAGAGGGAACGCCCAACGTCCGAGGGCGGAAAGTCGCCCGGCTTCGTCGGCGAGCGTCGGCGGCTACGAGTATGATAGCATTCTCCCGGGGTGCCGGCGCGGCGTGGGCCAGGCGGGCAGGCAGGAGCGGAGGAGGGACGGGTGAGCGATCAAGCCGATGTCGTCGTCGTCGGGGCGGGTGTGGCGGGCCTTGCGGCCGCGCGGGCGCTGCAGGACGCCGGGGGCCGGGTGATCGTCCTGGAGGCCCGCGATCGCGTCGGCGGGCGGGTGGCCGCCCACCGCGACCCGTCCCTCCCGCTCCCCGTCGAGCTGGGCGCCGAGTTTATCC
>DAOLDO010000092.1:0-9311 GCA_035327325.1 Chloroflexaceae bacterium
CCCCGGCGTGGCAGCCCCTACCGTGGCCGCCCCGGCGTGGCCGCCCCGGCGTGGCTACGAGGCGCGCCCGCCCGTCCGGTTCAGCAGGTCCCGCGCGTGGAGCGGCCAGTCGGGGTCGCGGCGCAGGGCCCCGTCGAGCATGACCAGGTCCACGCTGCCGTCGCGCACGACGCTGTCGGCCAGGTGGGGGTCGCCCAGCTCGCCGGAGCCGACCACGGGCACGTCCACCACGCGCCTGACGCTGCTGGCGAGGGGCACGGCCCAGCCGGGGAATCGGGCCACGCCGGGCGGGGCGGCGTGGGCGGTCACGTCGAGCAGGCCCACGCCCGCGGCCGTGAGGCGCTTGGCGAGCACCCTGGCGTCCTGGAGGGTCAGGCCGCCGGGGGTGAACTCGTCGGCGGGCAGGCGGAAGCCGACCAGCAGGCGGCGGCCGAGCCACTGGCCCACGCCCTCGACGATCTCGAGGGCCAGGCGCCTGCGCCCGTCGCCGCCCTGGCCGTAGCCGTCGGCCCGCGTGTTGCGTAGGGGCGAGAGCAGCCAGGCCAGGGCCCCGCCGTCGGCGGCGGTGAGCATGACCCCGTCCGCGCCGGCGCAGTGGGCGCGCCATGCGGCGAGGATGAACGCCTCGCGCAGGGCGCCCAGCCTCGCCTTGGGCGCGGGCGGGTCGAGCGCGTCGAGGGTGAGCAGCACGCGGGCGCCCTCGACGCGGGCGGCGGCCACCAGGCGGCGCAGGCCGGGGACGAAGGCGTCGGCGTAGATGCCGATGTGGGGGGCGGGCGCGCCGTCGGCGGGCGGGGTGACGCGCAGGGCCTCGCTGAGCAGCAGGCCGACACCGCCGCGGGCCCGGCGCCAGTAGTAGTCCACGGCCGCGTCGCCCACAAAGCCGTCGGCCCCCGCGGCGCCGCTGGCGACCGGGGCCATCACGATGCGGTTGGGCAGCTCACGGCCGCCGATGGAGAGGGGGCTGAACAGGTCGGCCATAGGGCCCTGGTGATCGCTTGCGGGCACAGTATAGCCGCCGCGCCGCCGCCCCGCAAGGCGTCATCTTTCTGTAATCAAGGGGGCGCAGCCGCGGGCACGGCGAATGCATGAAGGGGGCACGTGAGCCCCGACGCCCCTTGGCGAAATTGACCGGGCGCGCCGTTAACTTTAGTACATCCCAGATAACGTCTTTGTCATCATCCTCGGACCCGACCCCGATTCCCGGAGCAGCCCATGGCGGTGCGCGCACCTCGCCCCCTGCTGACGGCCCTGGCCATCCTGACCCTGCTCGCCGGCATCGTCGGCGCGTTCCTCGTCCCCGACGCGGGCGCCCAGCCCCCGCAGCGGGCGCGGGTCTATGTGCTCCAGGGGAACGAGCCGGCCTCGGACCAGGCCGTGGCCCAGGCCCTGAGCGACCGCGGCTTCACCGTGACCCGCGGCGTCGCCACCCACACCTTCGACGGCAGCCAGGCCGACCTGGCCGACTACGACGTGCTGGTGGTGCTCTACACCGCGAACTGGAACCAGCCCGTCCCGCCCGCGGGGCTCCAGGCGATCAGGGCCTACGTGGAGGGCGGGGGCAGCCTGGTCACGGGCGAGTGGTTCGGCTGGCGCGGGCAGCTTGCCGACCTGATGCCGTCGGTGAACTGCGGCTGGAACACCGCCGCGAGCACCACCTACACCCGGGTGGCGGCCAACCCGCTGATCGGCGCGGGCCTGCCCGCCTCGTTCAGCTTCGCCCTGAGCAACTTCTCGGGGAGCGAGACCTGCCTGCAGGCTCGCCCCGAGGCCACGGTCTTCTACGCGAGCAGCAACGGGGGCGGCAGGGGCGGCGGCGTGGGCCTGGCGGCGTGGAACGTCGGCCAGGGGCGGGTGGCGGCTTTCTCGACCCTGCTGGGCGCGGCCGAGCTGGCGAGCACAGAGTACCGCACCCTGTTCCAGAACACAGTCGGCTGGGCCGCCCAGGTGCGCGACGCGACTCCGCCGCGAGTCCAGAGCGTCGAGCTGGCCGCGGCCGGGGGGATGGTGCGCAGCCGCGAGGTGGAGCTGAGCGTCAGGGCGACCGACAGCGGCGGCGCGGGCATGGGCTCGGTGATCGTGGCGGAGTACGTCTTCAGCAACGACGACGCCGACGCCTGGCGCCTGGCGTCCACCAGCGGCTGGCGCCTCTACAGGCAGCCGCGGGCCACGCTGAGTCTGACCCTCAGCGACGTACCGGGCGTCCACTACCTCCATGTGTACGCCGCCGACCGGGCCGGCAACATCAGCCGCGAGCCGGCGGTGGTCTTCGTGAACTATCAGCCGCCGGGGCCGACGCCGATCGGGCTGGACGAGGCCCACCTCTACAGGTTCGCCCTGGCCAGGACGCCCACGGCGCTGGCGCGCATGGAGGTAGCCGCTGGCAACCCAGACCTCTACGTCAGGGGCCCGGGGGTGCAGATCGCGCCGATCAGCGACGCCCCGGTCGAGGAGATCAGCTTCCCCGCGACGGCGGCGGGCGTGTACGAGCTTGGCGTGATCGGCCACCAGGCCGGCGCCTACAGCCTCGAGGTGGGGCCGGCGCCCCGGGGGCGGCCGGTCGCGGTCGAGCCCGCGGCCCAGGGCGCTGCGGCGGCCGAAGAGGAGTACGAGATTCTGCGGCGGGGCCGCGGCAGCGTGATCAACGCGGTGCCGAACGAGCCCGTGGGCGGACCGGGCGACCTGCCGGCGCCGCCCGCGGAGGATGTCGGGGTTGGCCGCGAGCCGGCGGTGTTCCTGCCGGCGATCCAGCGGCAGTAGGGACAGCGTGCGGGCGGACAACACGGGAGCCACGGCGCGCCCTCTCCACCCAGGAGAGGGTTGCGCGCCCTCAGGGAGACGACGCGCGGCAAGCGCAAGACGATAGCACCAGGTATGACCCAGCAAGCGATCCAATGGAGCTCGTTCCTGCCCTACGATGTAGCGGCCGAGCTGGCGGCGGACCCGGCCGTGGCCCTGGTGGGGCGCGAGCGGCGGGTGGCGGCCGTAGCCCTGTTCGCCGACATCAGCGGGTTCACGGCGATCAGCGAGGCCCTGGGGGCGGGCGGCGCCGAGGAGCTAACCCGCATCCTCAACGCCTACTTCACCCCGGTGATCGCCCTGATCCAGTCCTACGGCGGCATCGTGGCCAAGTTCGGCGGCGACTCGCTCACGGCCTTCTTCCCCCACGAGCCGGGCGAGGACGGGCCGGCCGCGCGGCGCGCCGTGGCCTGCGCCCTGGCCCTCCAGGACCAGGTGGCGAGCCACAGGGACGTGGAGGTCGCGGGCGCGGTCTTCAACCTGGGCATGCGGGCGGGCCTGGCCGCGGGCGAGCTGCTCTGCACCGTGGTGGGCGACGAGGCGACGCGGCTGGAGAGCATCGTGGCCGGCGGGGTGCTCGAGCGGGCCGCGGCGGCCGAGGCCCTGGCCGCTCCCGGCGAGGTGGTGGCGCACCACGACCTGCTGCCCGCCCTCGGCGCCGCCCGCGCCGAGCCCCGCGACAGCGCGCTCGCCGGGGCGCGCTTCTTCGCCGTGCTGGGCAACGCCGCCATCCCCGACCCCGCGCCCCTGGCCCCGCTGCCGCCCCTGAGCGACGAGGCCGTGCGGCGCATCGGCGCCTTTCTGCCGCCCGCGATCGCCAGGCGCCTCGACGGCGACGAGGTGGGCTTCGTGAGCGAGCACCGGGCGGTGACGGCGGTCTTCCTCGGCTTCGACGGCTTCGACTACGACGGCGACCCCGGCGTGGGCGCGAAGCTCCAGGGCTTCCTCGGCCAGGTCTTCGCGACCGTGGGGCGCTTCGGCGGCTACGTCAACAAGGTTGACATGGGCGACAAGGGCAGCAAGGCCCTGATCCTGTTCGGCGCGCCCGTGGCCCACGCCGACGACGCCGAGCGGGCCCTGGAGTGCGCCCTCGAGCTGCGGGCCCTGGCCGCCCCCGCGGGCGCGGCGGCCGTGCGCCTCGGCGTGACGGCGGGCGCGGTCTTCAGCGGGCAGGTGGGCTCGGCGAGCCGCCAGGAGTACACCGTGATCGGCGACACGGTCAACCTGGCGGCGCGCCTGATGCAGGCGGCGGCCCCCGGCCAGATCCTGGTCGCCGCGGCGGCGCGGCGGGCCGCCGGCGCCCGCTTCAGCTGGGCGGGCCAGGCCGAGCTGCGGGTGAAGGGCCGCGCGGCCCCTGTGGTCGCCGCCATCCTGGCGGGCGTGGGCGCCGCGGGCGCGGGCGAGCAGGCCGGGCGGGCCCTGGTGGGCCGCGCCGACGAGCTGGCCCTGCTGCGCCAGCGGATCGAGCTGGCCGCCCGTGGGCGCGGCCAGGTCGTGGCTCTGGGCGGCGAGGCCGGCATCGGCAAGAGCACTCTGGCCATGGCCGCCCTCCGCGAGGCCGCGCGTCGGGGCTACCTCGGCCTGACCGGCGAGTGCGTCTCGTACCGCTCGGCCAGCGGCTACCTGGTCTGGCGCCCGGTGCTGCGCCGGCTGCTCGGCCTCGAGCCGGGCTGGACGGCGGAGCGGCAGCTCAGGCACCTTGAGGAGCGTCTTGGCGCCCTCGACGAGCGCCTGGCGAAGCGCCTGCCCTTGCTCGGCCCGATCCTCGGCCTGAGCATGGAGGACAGCCCGGTGACGGCGGGGCTCGAGGGCGAGGCCCGCAAGGCCGCCACCGAGGCCCTGGTCTGCGACCTGGTGGCCCTGGCGCCCGCGCCCGTGGCGATCGTGCTCGAGGGGTGCGACTGGATTGACCCCCTGGCCCGCGACCTGCTGCTGGCCCTGGCCCGCAGGGCCGCCGCGCTGCCGGCCCTGATCATCCTGACCTATCGCGGCGCGCCCGACGAGCGCGAGGACTGGGCCGCTCCCCTGCGCGGCGCCGGCCTGCACCACCTGACCGAGCTGCGGCTGGGCGAGCTGGCCCGGCCCGAGGTCGAGGCCCTGGTGGCCGCGACGGTGGCCCGCCACTTTGGGCCCGACGCCGTGGCGCCCATGGCCCTGGTCGAGCTGGTGGCGGCCCGCGCCCAGGGCAACCCTCTGTTCGTCGAGGAGCTGCTCGCCCTGGTCCACGACCGCGGGATTGACCTGGGCGACCCCGGCCTGCGGCACGACGAGGGGGCCGAGGCCGTGGCGGCCCTCGAGCTGCCCGACAGCCTGCACAGCCTGGTGCTCAGCCGGATTGACCGGCTGGACGAGGGCGCCCAGACGGCGATCAAGGTGGCCAGCGTGATCGGGCAGGAGTTCAGCCCGAGCTGGCTGGCCGGGGTCTACCCGCCCCTGGCCGAGGGCGCCCGCCTCGACCGGCAGCTGGAGGCCCTGCGGCGCAGCGACCTGGCCGTGCTCGAGCGGGCCGGCCCCGAGCCCTCGTACATGTTCCGCCACGTGATTACCCGCGACGTGGCCTACAGCAGCCTGGCCCGCGCCACCCGCTCGGCCCTGCACGAGCGCACCGGGGCCTACATCGAGCGGGCCTACGCGGGCGAGCTCGAGCGGCACCTCGACCTGCTGGCCTACCACTATGGGCTGAGCGACAACCAGCTCAAGCAGCGCGAGTACTTCCACCGGGCCGGCCTGGCCGCCCAGCTGGCCTTCAACGCCGAGGCCGCGGCCAGCTTCTACGAGCGGCTGCTGCCCCTGCTGCACCGCAGCGAGCGCAGCGCCGTCCTGCTGCGCCTGGGCGAGGTGCTGCGCCACAGCGGTCGCTGGGCCGAGGCCGAGGAGCGCTTCCGCGAGACCCTGGACCTGGCGCCCGACGCGGCTACGGCGGGCCGGGCGCGCCTGGCCCTCGGCGCGCTGGAGGGCCGCCGCGGCGACTACGGGGCCGCCCGCCAGTGGCTCGAGCAGAGCCGCGCCGACTTCGCCGCCGCGAGCGACCGCGCGGGCGACGGCGAGGCCCTCGAACAGCTCGGCATGGTGGCCTGGTACACGGGCGACTACGGGGCCGCCCTCGAGCTGCTCGAGCGGGCCCTGGCCCGCGGCGGCACCGACGACCCGCGCCGCGCCGCCCAGCTGCTCAACAACGCCGGGCTGGTCTACTGGGCCCGCCAGGAGCACGGCCGCGCCCTCGACTGCTTCGAGCGCAGCCTCAGGGCGGCCACGGCGGCCGGCAACAGGCAGCACGCCGGGGTGGCCGTCGGCAATATCGGCAACGTGCACCTGGACCGGGGCGACTACGGCAAGGCCCTCGACTGCTACCAGCAGAAGCTCCAGTGCGCCCTCGACATCGGCGACCGCATGGAGCTGGGCATCTGCATCGGCAACTTCGGCACGATCTACGAGAGCCAGGGCGAGTACGGGCGGGCCGCGGCCTGCTTCACGCGGGCCCTGGCCCTGGCCCTCGACCTGGGCGACCAGCTCGGCGTGGGCCTGGCCCTGTGGAGCCTGGGCACGGCCGCCATGGGCGAGGGCCGCCTGGACGAGAGCGAGAGCCTGCTGGCGCGCTCGGCCGCCGTGCTGCGCGCGATCGACGCGACCTACGAGCTGTGCGCGTGCCAGGCCAGCCTGGCCGAGCTGGCCCACCGGCGCGGCGAGCACGCCGCGGCCCTCGCGCTGCTCGCCGACGCGCTGCCCATGGCCGAGGCGAGCGGGCACGCCGACACCGCCCTCAGGTGCCGGCTGCTGGCCGCCGAGTGCGAGCGGAGCCTCGGGCGCCGACGGGCCGCCGAGCTGGCCGAGGATCTGGCGCGCCTGCTGCCGGCGTGCGCGAGCGACGAGGAGCGCGCGGCCGTGCACTACACCCTCGCCCGCGTGGACGGCGCGCGGGCCGACGACCGGGCCGCGGCCTCGCGACTCTACCGCGAGCTGCACATGCGCACGCCCAACGCCGAGTACCGCCGGCGCTACCTGGCCCTGATGGGCGTGGCCCTGCCGACCCCTGCCCCCCTGCCGGCCCTGCCCGCCGCCGTGGGCGAGCCGCCCCTCGACCTGGCCGCCCTCGACGAGCGGGTCGCCGAGCTGGTGGACGACGTCGCCGCGCCCATGGCCCGGGCGGCGTAGGGCGCGCCGCGCCCGCACTCGTGCTACAATCGCCCCCGCGCGGCTTGTGCGGAGGACGAGATGGGCCTGTCTGTGGCGGTGATCGCGCGGGACGAGGAGGGCCAGATCGGCGGCTGCCTGGCCAGCGTGGCCGGCCTGGCCGACGAGACGCTGGTGCTGCTCGACAGCCGCAGCGCCGACGCCACGGCCGCCGTGGCCGCCCGCCACGGGGCCCGCGTGGTCGTCGCGCCCTGGCGCAACTTCTCGGCCCAGCGCAACCTGGCCCTCGAGCTCTGCGCCCACGAGTGGGTGCTGTTCGTTGACGCCGACGAGCGGGTGCCGGGCGAGCTGGCCGCCGAGATCCGCGCGCAGCTGGCCGGGGCGCACGGCGCGGTCGGATACTGGATCCGCCGACACAACCTGTTCTTCGGGCGGGCCGTACGCGGCGGGGGATGGTACCCCGACCCCCAGCTGCGGCTGCTGCGCCGCGACGCCGCCCGCTACGACGAGGCCCGCGCCGTCCACGAGGTCGCCGAGCTGGCCGGTGACGCCAGCGCCCTGCGCGGCCACCTGCTGCACCACAACATCGAGGGGCTGGGCGAGCTGTGGGCCAAGCAGAGCGCGTACGCCCTGGCCGAGGCCCGCACCCTCTACGCGGCAGGCCGGCGCTTCCGCCGGCGCAACCTGCTCGGGGCCCCGGCCCGCGAGCTGTGGCGCCGCTTCGTGACGCTGGGCGGCTGGCGCGACGGCGCCCTGGGCCTGTTCCTCTGCGCCGCCATGGCCTGGTTCGAGGTGGTCAAGTTCCTCTTCCTGCGGGGCCTGGAAGCAGCCGCGCGCCGCCCGGGGTGAGCGGGCGGCGCGCGTGTGGTCCGGCGAGCCTACGGCGCGTGGGCGACGGGCGGCCCGCCGGCGCCGCGGCCGCGCAGGGCGTAGTACAGCCCGCCCAGGATCAGGGCGACCGGCCAGAACAGGTTGATCAGGTCGGGGCGACCGACGAGGAACAGCGCGCCGAAGAGGCCCAGGAAGGCCGCCGGGAAGAGCGGCCAGCGCATCCTGCGCTCGCCGACCCGCACCAGGGCCAGCAGCCCGAAGGTCGCCCCCAGGCCGAGGAAGAGCACGGCGGCCGGCTCGGCGACGCCGAGAACTTCCTCGGCGTAGACCAGGGCGGACAGGCTGAGCAGGGCCCCGGCCGGGATGACCGCCCACCAGAAGTCGCGCCGGGCCAGCAGCACGCCGACAAAGGCCAGGCCCACGCCGCCCAGGGTCAGCACGCCGGCCCACTCTTCCTGGCCGTTGACGGCGAGGAAGATCACCGCGCCCATCGCCAGCAGGATGACGCCGGGGATGATCGCCCACCAGCGCTCGCGGTTGCGGAAGTAGACCCCGAGGAACGCGGCCCCGCCCAGGGCCGCGAGGGCGCCGCCGAAGAGATCGGGGATCTGGTAGACCCCGAGGTTCGCCAGGAGCCAGAGGGCGCCGGCCGCTACGGCGACCAAGCCGAGTACCAGGTGACGTCGTTCGGTCTTCATGGCCTTTCCTCCTGCGCGCTACAGACCCGTCGCGGCGAGGCGCTCGGCGCGCTCCCTGATGCCGCGCAGCATCTTTTGCTCCATCAGAAACACGCCCGGCTCGATCGCCCTGAAGATCCAGGCCGGCTCGCCGGAGCCGCGCGTCCGCACGATCAGGCGCGAGGTGCGCGCGTCTACGGGCGCGATCACGAACTGCCAGGTGTCGCTCCAGGGGGCCGCCGGGTCCTCGCTCAGCCCGGCGCGGTGGCCGAGCACGAGGGCGCGCCCGGGGATGACCTGGGCGACGACGTAGGCGGGCGGTGCGGCGGGGTCGGGCGCCAGCTTCACCAGGTCGCCCGGCCGAGGGTGCTGCCAGGCCGGGACGATGGCCTCGGCGTTCTCGATCGCGCAGCCGAGGGCGTTCTCGACCAGCTCGTAGCTGTAGAAGCCACCGCGGCCCTGGCCGAGCTGGGCGAGCCAGGGCCAGATCGCCTCGGGGGGCGCGGCGATGGTGATGGCCCGGGTCGAGACGACCGGCGCGCCGGGGGCGAGCTCGTCGCCGGGGAGCGCGGCCGCCACCTCGGCGTCGGTGGCGCCCCAGCGCAGGTGCCAGGGGCGGGCGAGGCCGTAGGCGTAGCCGATCGTCCCGGCGACGATCAGGGCCCAGCCGATGGCGCGGCGCGCGGCCCAGGCGCGGGGCCCGCCGGCGACGCGGGGGAGGGCGAGGGTGGCCATTGGGTGTGCTCCTGCCGTGTGTTTGTCGGCTCTGGAGCATAGGGTACCCCCGACGGGGGTGAGGGCGTGTCACCCGCCGGGGTGAGGGCGAGGCGGCGGTGGCGGCCACGTGGGGCCGCCCGTACGCCGCCGGGGCGA
>DAOLDO010000092.1:9411-12395 GCA_035327325.1 Chloroflexaceae bacterium
GCGGTGGCGGCCACGTGGGGCCGCCCGTACGCCGCCGGGGCGAGGGCGAGGCGGCATCGCGGGGCATCGCACCACGCCGGAGCAGCGTTCAGCCCTCAGCCCTCAGCCTTCAGCCCTCAGCCCTGCGCTACCGGCACAGCCCCAGCTCGCGACCCCTGGCGACGGCGCCGACCCGGCTGTTGACCTGAAGCTTCTCGTAGATGCGCTTGATGTGGGTTTTGACCGTGTTGACCGAGACGATCAGGGCGCTGGCGATCTCCTGGTTGGAGCAGTCGGCGGCGATCAGGGCCAGGACGCGCAGCTCGCGCTCGCTGAGGGCCTCGTAGGGGGTCTCGGGGTCGGGGTCGGGGGCGCGGAGGGGGGGGCCGGGGCGCCCGACCGCCAGGGCGGCCAGGCCGCGGGCGAGGGGGGTGGCGGGGTCGGCGGTGCGCGGGTCGGCGCGCAGGCTCTCAACCAGCTCGGCGATGGCGGGCCCGGCGTCGCGGAAGGGGCGGGCCAGGCCCTCGGGGCCGGCGATGGCCAGGGCCGTCGCGACGGCGGCGCGTGCGCTCGGCGTCTGCCCGGAGGCGGCGAGGGCCAGGGCGCGGACCAGCTCGCACTCGACCACGGAGCGCCCGCGCCCCTGGGCCTCGGCCGGGGCGAGCAGGGCGCCGGCGATGCGCAGGGCCTCGCCGTCGCGTCCGCGGGCGATCAGGGCTCTGGCCAGGGTGAGCAGCTCGGCCTCGCGGCGCGCGTCGGGGGCGGCGGGGTCGAGGCCGGCGGCGGCGGCCCACTCCTCGGCGGCCTGGAGGTCGCCGTCGGCCACGGCGAGCTCGGCCCGCAGGGCGGCCAGGGCGGCCAGGTCCTCGGCCAGTTCGAGGCGGCGGGCGAGGGCCTCGCCGGCGTCGAGCCAGGCCAGGGCCGCGTCGGGATCGCCGGCGGCGCGGGCCAGGCGGGCCAGCAGGGCCTGGGCGAAGATGATCACCCGGGGCTGCCCGGCGGCGGCCTCGAGGGCCTGCAGGCCCGCCGCGGCCAGGGCGCGGGCGGCGGGCAGGTCGTCGCGGTCGTACGCGACGCGGGCCAGGCCGACGTCGCGGTAGCCGCCGTAGGTCTCGTCATCGTCGGGGGCGATGCGGCGGAAGGCGCGGGCGGCCTCGGCGAGGCGGGCCTGGCCGAGGCGCACCTGGGCCAGGTGCCAGCAGCTGATCATGCGCCCGTAGCGGTCGCCGGTGTGCTCGGCCAGGGCGGCGGCCCGCCCCAGGGCCGCGGCGGCCTCGCGGGCCTCGCCGCGCAGGTGGTGGGCCAGGCCGCGGGCGATCGCGAGCGTCGAGCTCCAGACGGGCTCGTCGGGGGGGAGCAGGGCGGCGGCGCGGGCGACGTGGGCGAGGGTGGCGGCGGCATCGTGGCGGGTGGTGGCCATGGCGGCCCGGATGGCCTCGGGCAGGGCCGCCGTGAGCGGCTCGGGGTCGGGCGCCTGGGCCAGGCCGCCCTCCCCGATCTCCAGCCAGCGGGCCGCCTCGTCCTGGCGGCCGTGGAGGAAGAGGACCCAGGCGTAGCGCAGGGCCAGGGCGGGCCGGGCGGCGAGGGCCTCCTCGGGCAGCGCCGCGAGCCAGGCGATCAGCTGGCCGATCTGGCCGGCGGCGGCGAGCTGGTCAACCCGAGGGAGGATCAGGTCGGCGGCGAGGTCGTAGGCCCTGCCGGCCGCGGCGTGGCGCTGGGCCTCGGCCAGGAGCGAGGCGTCCTCGGTGGAGGCGGCGGCGAACCAGCCGGCGGCCCGGCGGTGCAGCCTGGCGACGGCGGCCTGGCCGAGCTGGCGGCCCAGCTGGCGGCGCAGGGTGTCGGCGAAGAGGTTGTGGTAGCGGTACCAGGCCCGCCCCGCGTCGAGGGGCACGACGAAGAGGTTGCGCCGCTCGAGCTCCTCGAGGATGGCGGCCGAGGGGCGCAGGATGACGGGCGGGCCCTCGTCGCCGGGGCGGCGCGCGTCGGCGGTGACGTAGTCGCACAGCTCGGGGCAGAGGCGGTCGAGCAGGGCGGGGTCGAGCAGGAAGCGCTGGAGCTCGGGCGACTGGCGCTGGAGCACCTCCTCGGCCAGGAACTCGACCAGGTAGCGGTCCTCGGCGGCCAGGGCCGCTAGCCCGCCCTCGGCGGCCTCGGGGTGATCGCGCAGCCAGAGGGCGGCGAGCTGGAGCCCGGCGGGCCAGCCCTCG
Organism: Chloroflexaceae bacterium; assembly: GCA_035327325.1. Lineage (GTDB taxonomy): Bacteria > Chloroflexota > Chloroflexia > Chloroflexales > Chloroflexaceae > CAIWXH01. Next base: position 11,598 of record DAOLDO010000092.1, read on the forward strand.
GTGTAGCCCTCGAGGGCGGCCACGGCCTCGGCGTCCAGGGCGAGGCCCATGGTCCCCGTGAGGAAGGCCGCCGCCTCGTCGCGGCTGAAGCGCAGGTCGGCCGCGCGCAGGGTGCTGACCAGGCCCTGGGCGCGCAGGCGGGCCAGGGGCAGGGGCGGGTCGGCGCGGCCGGCGAGCATCAGGTGCAGGCCGGGCGGCCGCCGCTCGAGCAGGGCGGCCAGGGAGCGGTGGACCTCCAGGCTGGTGATGGTGTGGTAGTCGTCGAGGACGAGGACGACCTCGGCGGGGAGGGCGGCGAGGGCGTTGGCAAGGGCCGTCACGGCGGCGCTGAGGTTGGGCTGGGGGGCCCGCAGGGGGGCGGCCAGGTCGCCGGGCAGCCCGGGCAGGGCGCGGCGCAAGGCGGCCAGCACGTAGGCCCAGAAGCGGGCAGGCTCGGCGTCGTCGGCGTCGAGGGCGAGCCAGGCGACCGTGAAGGGCTGGGGGCTGAGGGCTGAGGGCTGAGGGCCGGCCCGCTCGGCGAGCCAGGCGGCGAGCAGGGTCGTCTTGCCGTAGCCGGCGGGGGCGGAGAGGATGGTGAGGGCGGACTCGCGGCAGGCGTCGAGCTGGGCCAGGAGGGCGGGGCGCGCGACGAGACCCGCCCGCGGGGGCGGGGCGAGCAGCTTGGCGGCTATCAGCGGCGCGGCCCCGATGGGCGCGGCCGGCGCCGGGCGGTCCACTGTCACTGGCGGCTCCCCTCGATCCCTGCGCCTCACCCCTGCCGTTGCCCTGTCAGTATAAATTCTGGGGCGGGGCGGGGCG
>DAOLDO010000093.1:0-12383 GCA_035327325.1 Chloroflexaceae bacterium
GCCTCTACCGGGCGATGCAGGCGCGCAAGCGGGCGCTGCGGCCGACGCAGACCCGCGACTGCAACGTGACCTGGTTGGGATACTACGAGACGATGATCGAGCAGGCGCTCGACATCATCGGCAGCAAGGCTACGGCCGCCACGCTGCTCAACGGCGACGACCTCAGCTCCGGCCTGTTGCAGATCGACCCTGGTATGTCGCTGCTCCAGGAGCTGGCCAAGCGGGTGATGAGCGACGATGCGGTCACCACCCGCGAGTCGATCGCGGCCCGTCTCTCCGCCGCCGGCGCGACACTCAAGCGCGCTATGGAGATCGGCGCCCGTGATCTGGTCGGGGTCAACGCCGACCAGGTGGCGCAGCCCGATCCCACCATGCGCGCCACCCTGCCGACACGGCCTGCAGCGCCCCAGCTGGAGCCGGCTGTCCTGCCCGTGCTCGATGCCGAGGCGACCGCGCTACGCCCTGAGCTTGTCGAAGGGCCGAGCGAGCGCGACGGCCAGTTCCTGACCTGGAACGAAGTGCTCGTCCGCCGCAAGCGCGGGCAGCGCAACCCGACCGCCGACGACCAGCAGACCGTCCAGTTCGCCTTTCTCTGATCCGACGAATCGCTAACCGATGCACACATGCCCAGCCCAGGCTATCCGGCTGGGCGTGTGTGCGCACCACCATGAAAGGACGTGACCATGAAGCTCGCTATCCAGCAGGAGAATCTCAAAAAGGCGCTCGCCCAGGTGAGCCGCGCCGTACCAGGCAAGCCCGTCATGCCCATTCTCGGCAATGTGCTGCTGACGAGCGACCAGGGGCGGCTGCGCCTCAGCGCGACCGATCTCAACCTCGCGATCACCGTCTGGAGCGGCGCCCAGATCGAGCAGGACGGCAGTGTCCTGGTGCCGGCCGGGCTCTTCGCCGACCTGGTCGCCGGCCTACCCAACGACCGGGTGACCCTCGAGGTCAACCGCGAGAACCAGGTCGTCACGGTGGCCTGCGCCCGCTTCAGCACCCAGATCAACGGCGCCGCGGCCGAGGAGTTCCCCACCGTACCGGCGACGCCGCCCGAGGGTGCGCCGCAGGTCAGCTTCACCGCCGCGACGCTCAAAGAGGCTATCCACCAGGTGGCCTGCGCCGCCGCCGACACCGACACCCGCCCCGTGCTTGCCGGTGTCTACGTGCGGCTGCACGAGAGCACCGCCACGCTCGCCGCGGCCGATGGCTTTCGCCTCGCGTTGAAGCAGATCGCCCTGCCTGCGCCCGTCGCGGCGAAGCAGGAGGTGATCATCCCGGCACCGGCGCTGCGCGAGCTGGGCGGCCTGCTGGGCGACACCACCGAGAGCATCAGCATGAGCCTGGTCGCGGCCGCAGTCGGCAGCACCGCCGCGACCCAGGCAATCTTCACGACGACCGGCTTTACGCTCACCACGCGCCTGATCGACGGCCAGTACCCCGATGTCGAGCGCATCCTGCCAAAGCGCTGCACGACCCGCGCCATCCTTGATGTGCGCGAGCTGAACCGGGCGGTGAAGCTGGCCGGGCTGATCGCCAGCGTGAGCCAGAACGTCGTCAAGCTCAGCGTGAGCGCGGGCGAGGCGACGCAGGCCGGCACGGTCATGCTCAGCGCCAATGCCGCCGGCATCGGCGCGAACACCGGCTCGGTCGAGGGTCAGGTCGCCGGCGAGGGCGGCCAGATCGCCCTCAACGTCAAGTATCTCGGCGAGGCGCTGACCGTCATCGGCACGCCACAGGTCGCGTTCGAGATGGTCACCGCCCAGGCGCCGGGCGTGCTGCGGCCGGTCGGCCAGAACGGCTATGTCCACCTGATCATGCCGATGGCGCTGCGCTAGCACCCCGGCGACAACCAGCGACGAGTAACACCACGAACCCTGGCGAGGCATCCCCTCGCCAGGGTTCACTGCATCATGAAGAGGACGACGATGCGCTACAAGCAAGAGACCATGCTCGACCGCAGCCCCGAGCTGCCGGCCCAGCCGATATCCGTAACCACGAACACCCGCCGCTGCCGCCAGGCCGGCTCGCAGACTCTGGCCAACCGGGCGCTGCGCGAGGCGCTGGAGCCCTACGTCGATCTGCGCAAGCTGCGCCGGCTAGCCGCGCACGGCGGCAACCTGCAAGAGGCGCTAATCACCGGCGCCGTGCCGGAAGACGTGCAGGCCATGATCACCTTCGTCGCCGAGCTGCTGCGCCCGGTCGGGCGCGACCAGGTCAAGAGCCCGGCCGACGCCGCGGCCTTCCTGATGGCGCGCATGGGCCTGCTCGACCAGGAGGAGCTCTGGACCATGCTCCTCAACACCAAGAACTACGTCATCAAGATCCACCGCGTCTACCAGGGCAGCCTCAACTCGTCGATGGTTCGCATCGGCGAGGTGTTCCGCGAGGCGCTCAAGCTCAACGCGGCGGCCCTGATCGTGTGCCATAATCACCCCTCGGGCTCGGTCGACGCATCCCCCGAGGACATCCTCGTGACCAGGCAGATCGTCGAGGCCGGCAAGCTACTTGATGTGGACGTCCTGGACCACTTGATTCTGAGCAAGGGTAAATGGCAGAGCCTCCGTGAGAAAGGGCTTGGCTTCAGCAACACCTGAACGCACCCAAAACGACGCGGCGGCCGGCTGGCCACCGCGTCGTTTTTGTTTGTCGGCGACTAGCCAGAGTGCCGACATGCTGTTATACTTGCGGAACAATTGTTCGCATCAAGGATTGGGCTCAGGCGGAGATCACGGGGAAAGTAGGCGCTCCTATGACCACCCGACCAACCTATATTGGACGTCGCGAGTACAATGTGACCGATGTATCGGCGGAGTATCGCACGCTCGCCGAGAGTGATGAGAAGGTCGGGCAGCTGCTGATCGGCCAGGGGCAGTGTCATGCTCCCCGAAAACTAGGCAGTCGGGAATGTTAGTCCTCGCTCCGCGCGGGGAAGCGGAGCATAGCAGCCCGGTCAAGACGAGCCCTCACCACAACTCTGCCTAAATCTGGCTAGAACCGCTTGGGATGCCCTCTACCGTGCTCGCGGTGTCTTGACTCGGCCCGCTGAAGGGCTTCCTGGCCGCGCTGAACGAGATTCGAGACTAACATTGTGAATTGCCTAGATCATGGGGGTCACCACAGCAGTACCGTCACGGGATCTACTTCCTGGTGCAGGCGATGGAGAAGTACGTGCGGAGCACCATCTTCGGCCTGGTCAACCCGAACACCGACTACTTCCGCCAGCGCATCCTGACGCACAACCTTGATGATCTCCTGGCGTTCCTGCGGGAGATCGTCTGTAGCAATGCCGAGCTACGTGAGCAGGTACGGCTACAGATGCAGAATCATGTGCTGGGCGGAATCAAGTTCGGCGCTTTGCACAACGATCTTCGCTATCCGAACTTCGATGAGCGGCGCAGCTCATACTTCGTGCTCCAGACTGAGCGCAAAGATGCTGATACGGTTTATGCTCGGCTGCAAACGCTGAAGCAGTTCCTAAAAGATATCCACCAGCTACACAATTAATAGGATAGTTCACAGCCAAGGCAGATGGTGCGCACATATGTCATGGGAGCTAGGTACTCATAACACTGCACGGTCGCGGTTGCATTGAGCCGATGCCCGAGAAAGAGCGCCACAAATGATGGAACTGCGCAGAAGAGGTGGATGCGCTGGCAATGAGCGCGGGTGAGGGCTGTCGCAATCTCGCGCTTGATGAGGCCGACCGCTGCATTGGCTTGCTGCGGAGACGTGATTGGCCGGCTCCCATAAAGGTTCAGTTGTGGTGCGCCTTCCAGACTCAGGCTGGGCAGAGCCGCATGCACATCTGATGCTATTGGCCGCGGGATGGCAAGGGTGACGATCAGTTGGTCGCCCTCGCCGTCAAGAAACTCCTTCTCAATTGAATAGACATCATCGTCGTCTCGAGGGTAGTTATCACTTGCCCAAAGCGACCCTCGATACTCTACTTCCACGGCAAATCCCGCCACGGCTGAGAAGACACTGCCAATTGCCAGGGCAGCGGATAGTCGACGGGTGCCCCGCAGCCGAATGCGCCGCGGTCGCCGTTGCTCGACGATCCAAGCGCATGTTTCTGTCAGGTCGCGGAGCAGGCGCTCATTCCATTCCTCCGGTACAGGGTACGAGCGCTCTGTTCCTCCGAAGAAATCGCCCCAATCGAAGATCAGATCAGTAGGCTCAGTTGGCTGGGCAGGATCGGCTCGTGTCGTGATATAGACAGGCATCACTGCCGGTCGCTGTTCGAGAGGAATAGCCACGTCAATGCAGGCCTCAACCTCACGGCGCAGGATTGGCTGATTACACCGATCGCGAAGGAGCATGCTCAACCGCTCATATAGTGTGTGCAGAGAGCGACCACTGATATCTTGCATACCAGGCCGATGCTTGACGAGCGCTCTGGTAAATAGCGCCTCCCAATGGCTCGGTGACGCACTAAAATCGGGGTGGAAATCGACCTTCTCAAAGAGAAACTTGGCATCCTGGCCTGTATGGTTCAAGCCCTTCACAACTGTGACATAATCGTCCCACGAGCGCTGTGGAATGGCGGAGGTGCTTGGATAGAAATCCTGCGGCCCACGGATGCGTTGTAGGCTGTGGTAGAGCGGGTGTAGCGCCTCGGAAAGTCCAGTGCATGCCAGGATAAAGCGACGATATGTGCCGGGTGCCGCCTCCTCAAGCTCCTGAAAGCGCTGGATCTCACGCCAGAACTCTGTGGGAGTAAGCGTATGATTTTTCAATTCGAGCAGTTCAATAACAAAGCCCTGACCGGGCACGAAGAATTTCGCCTCGGTATCGCCAATCGCTTCACGAATCAGCGAGCTGAAACCTTCATGCGCCCACCATATCGGTAGATAGGCCAGCGTTACGGCTTCCTGAAAGGCAAAGCCATCGCTGGCGACGGAGCCGCCGCGCGCCTCGGGTTCGAGCAGCGAGCCGGGATTCTTTTTCTTCCTGGACATACGGTTTAGGGCTCCTCGCCTGGAACTGGTTCTCGCAAAACCTTATTTCGCTGACAAGTGCGGCGCTTCAGGCCCAGCCCACACTCCCGTCACAAGCCAAAGTTCATAACAGTAGAGCCACTCGGCCGTCCACGGCACAATAGTCTTCGCAATTCCCGAGTCAGATGACCAACTCTCGTCGTCTGGATGGTACAGACAGAGCGACTTGTCTGGGTAGCGATGCGGCGCATCCTGGCGTAATTTTGGCTGTCTGACCCATATCTTCGGTCGGTTACCGCACGCATACATCAGCTGTACATGATAGCATGGCGACTGTTCGGTCGGCTGGAGGGTGCCATGACAAGTTAGTACCCCGTGCTTGATCCGGTTGCGAAACGATGGGAAGTGTGCCCGCATGAGCGCAACCTCCCGGTAAATCTGTACGTCGCGGCGCATCATGATTCGCTATCGTCTCCAAAGAAGCGGTGAGTTGGTGATGGTACTGCTCTCACCCCCGGTGTATTGATCAGCACCTTGCCTTGCTGATCGACAAAGACGTTCCCGCTCTTGCGTGCTTCAGCATACTCTTTTGCCCGCACCTGGGCTGTCGTAGGGAAGGTATCCTCAAATACCTTCTGCCACAGTGCCACCGCATCTTCTACGTGGTCATTATCAATCGCGAGTGCTCGCTGCGCCCAGTTCCGCGACTCCTTCACACGGGCCATAAACCCCTCAAAGTGACTTCGCTGCCAATTGAAGGCCACATTGTTCCCCAGCATAGGATCTGGGATGCGCGGCGGCTTGGCGTCGGGATCCTCATACTGCTCCTCGAAGTGTGTATAGATCGATGCGAGCAGGTTCGCGAACAACTCGGCATAGGACAGATCGTCTGTCGCAACCCACCCCTTGCTGATATGGCGCACGACGAGGCACTCGAGCCAATAGCTCTTCGGACGCTTATAGACGAAGTGGCACTCCTTCCAGTGTTTCATCAGCTTGATCAGCGGCACGACCTTGCCACTATGCTGCTCGTTCAGCGCACTTAACCAGGTCTGATAGCCAAGTGGGTGCGTATCACACCATTCCTGCCACTCACGGTCTGGTACGCGCAGTAACTTGTCAATGCCGTTCGGCATTACGACGGGCACAATGTCCAGGTGGAAGTCACGATCAGCGAAGCACACGTGGATTGAACGCCGCTGGCGGCGCAGATCTACCTGGCCGGTCGTGCCGAGTGCTTCTGGGAGTCCTTTGAGTACCCGTGCTAAGGTCGTCAGTACAACCGAGGGCTGTTCATCGAGATAATCCTTATGAATCAGGATGAGGATGTCAACATCTTTGATAGCGCCGATGGACGTATGACGCGCATAGGAGCCGGCCAGGCGCGAGTGTGGGTGGACGGTGATGATCTCCTCATGCTCTTTGAGATAGTCGCGCACATCCGTGGGGAGGGCCTGTGCGATAGCGAGCCGCTCTGCGGGTGGCTCAATCGCGCTGAGCAGCAGATCGAAATAGGGACTGAGTGTTACCATTCGCTGGTTCTCCTCTCGATGATGCTCGGCAATCCGAGCAACAGGTGTGAGAGCAACTTTGCTGACCGCTCGTGATTGAGTTATTTCTGAGCCCTTTCCGAGCGGAATTTCGCTCTGAGCGAAATCGTAGCACAGCCAGCGTATTTCTGTCAAGGCGCAATTTGAGGCTTATATTTCGCCATTGACGAAACTTCAGACCTCGTATAAGATGTTACTGTGCTCGGATTCTGACCCTATGAATGAACATATGTTCGATTATTGATATAGGCTAGGTGCAATGATGCAACTTGGTGCACGCCTCCGACAGTTGCGCAAGCAACATCGGTTGACCTTGGTCGATCTGGGTGAGCAGACGAAACTTTCTGTCTCATTTCTTTCTGAAATTGAGCGCGAGCAGACAAACCCTTCCCTAGAAACTCTTGAGAAGATAGGGAAGTGTTATGGTCTGACCGTTAATCAACTCTTGGAGGGGGTTGATCTTGGAGGAACCGGATCAAACGTCACATACCCGCCAGGGCTTGCGGGATTTCTTAATGAGGCTCGTAGTTCGCCCGACTTTGATGAAAGCGTTGTAGAGTTAATGCTGAAAGTCGAGCAACGTTCAGTTCGTCGCGCTGAGACTGTAGAAGACTGGAAGAGATTTTACTATTCCTTAAAGACAATTATTGGCGGATAACCTTTCAATCGCTCAGGGCGTCAAATAGACCCAGTTGCTGGCTGGAATGTGCAGGAGGAGTTGTTACATTAAAGACCGCATAGACCTTGCCTTTCAGATAATACACCTCACAATCAACTTCCCAACGCTTTCCGCTACGGAACGGAATAGTATCCCGCCCTGTGAGATGTGATTTTTGATAATAGGCTATTGCGATTATATGCTCTTTAGATATTCTTGTATGCCGAGCAATGGAATATTTCGTTATGCTCGGTGATTGTGCGGTATAGCACACATACAGACCAGGCGACTCTTGAGAGTTTTCGGACAAAAAGTTGACAGGCGCTTGTGCCTCTTTCCTGCGAGGTGGCAAACCATACTCACACACAACAATATAGCATTGATGTGTTGCGCAGTGAGCCATTTGGATAGCGATAGCTATCTTTGAGGCAGAGTAAATTTCCTCAAGCTGCTCAATATGTGCAATACTAAAGCCATGGCTTGTCAAAAAATGGCGCAAATCCTGTATTGGGATCATGAATTCTGCAGCGCCGAAGTTGCAGTATGTTTCCACGACCCTCTTCAATTCTTGATCGCCTTGTGCGTACTCGTTAAGAAATGAATAAAGGAACGCATCTTCGCGAATTAGATGATGAGAAACCTCATGAAAGAATGTAAAATTCAGTCGGTCACTATCGCTCACGCGGGGATCAAGGACAATAAGACGTCTGTCAGGAATGTACTGGCCCTCATCAAAGTCGAGTGCAACTTCACGAACCTCAAGGCCTAAATGTTTAGCAATAGGGTCATCAATTCCACTGTAGTGTGGGTGGTGATCCAGGTTTAACTCTCGTTTTACTTGGGTGATAAGATCTCGTAATCGCTTTTGTGCCTGGGCTTCTGTCTCAATGTTCACGGCTAGCTCCCTCCTGAGGCCCGCCCTAAAATTGCGTTCTACGACCAATCATACAGGTGCGTAATTGACAATTTTCTTAGATCGCTTGACGACGCGGATTCAGCAGCTATCATGACACGGTCTATAATGCATCAAGATGGTTTTAAATGCAACGGGCCACAGGGATGAAGTCAGCTCGCCTCCAACTTAGCCCGGACTTCCCCGACCTGATCGCGCGGGCCGGGCTCTCGCAGCGCGCTTTCGCTCGCCGCGCTGGGGTGAGCTTCTCGACAATTATGGGCCTGGTGCATCCGGAGATCCATCCCGGACGGCGCGGCGGGATGCAGCGCCGTACCGCCTGGCTGCTCGCCAATGCCTACGCGGATCTGGCAGGAATCGATGCTGATCTGGCTTTTCGCACCTTGATTATTGAGGAACGTCAGACCGTAGCGGCTGAACATCCCCAGACTGAAGGGACGCACCATGACACGCCTTGAAGATCTGACCCGCGGCGCGTCCCTGCGCGGCATCCTTCCGGATAGTATGGTGACCGTGGTCGCCGTGCAGTGGTATGGCAGCGATGCGCTGGAGCTGACCTACAAGGACGCCGGCGGGCGCCCCGGCACGCGGCTGCTCTACCGTGACGATGAGCCGACCCTGGCGATCGTCAGCGCCGGCCGACCCTGGAGTTTCGATGGCGATGGCCGGCTCTTCCGGCTGGTCGCCGAGGCCCACCGCATCCGCCTCGCGCATCTCTTTGACCCGGTGCTGGCCGTGCATACCTCGCTGGTCGAGCCGCTGCCTCATCAGATTACGGCAGTGTACGAGACGATGTTGTCGCGCCAGCCGCTGCGCTTCCTGCTCGCCGATGACCCCGGCGCCGGCAAGACGATTATGGCCGGCCTGCTGATCAAGGAGCTCATCGCTCGCGGCGCCCTCCAGCGCTGCCTGATCGTCTGCCCCGGCAGCCTGGCCGAGCAGTGGCAGGATGAGCTCTACCGCCGCTTCCACCTGCCCTTCGAGATCCTCACCAACGATAAGCTGGAGGCGGCCCGCACCGGCAACTGGTTCCTTGAAAACCACCTGGTGATCGCCCGCCTCGACAAGCTGGCCCGCGACGAGTCGGTCCAGCAGAAGCTCCAGGCTGCTGATGGCCGCTGGGACCTGGTGGTCTGCGATGAGGCCCACAAGTTTTCGGCAACCTTCTTCGGCGGCGAGCTGAAGTACACCAAGCGCTACCGGCTCGGCCAGCTGCTCGGCACCCTCACGCGCCACCTGCTGCTCATGACGGCCACGCCGCACAATGGCAAGGAAGAGGATTTCCAGCTCTTCCTGGCCCTGCTCGACGGCGACCGCTTTGAGGGGCGCTTCCGCGATGGCGTCCACCAGGTGGATGTCTCCGACCTGATGCGGCGCATGGTCAAGGAGCGGCTGCTGAAGTTTGATGGCACGCCGCTCTTCCCGGAGCGGATCGCCTACACCGTCCCGTACAAGCTCTCCGACGCCGAGGCGCAGCTCTACCGCGAGGTGACCAACTATGTGCGCGAGGAGTTCAACCGCGCCGAGGCGCTGCAGAACGACAAGCGCGCTGGGACGGTCGGCTTCGCGCTGACGGTGCTCCAGCGCCGTCTGGCCTCATCGCCCGAGGCGATCTATCAGTCGCTCCACCGCCGCCGCGAACGCCTGGAGAAGCGCCTCCGCGAGCTTGAGTTGCTCCAGCGTGGCGCGCTGGCTGTCGGGAGCGCAGGCGCCTCGCCTGCATCCCTTGATCTCAGCGCCGACGATCTCGACGACCTCGAGGACGCGCCCGACCATGAGGTGGCCCAGGTTGAAGAGGAGATCCTCGACCAGGCGACGGCGGCGCGCACGATCGATGAGCTGAAGCTGGAGATCGCCAACCTGGCGCGGCTTGAGTCGCTGGCGCTGGCCGTACGGCAGAGCGGCGAAGATCGCAAGTGGCGCGAGCTGGCCAGCCTGCTCGGCGAGATCTTTCCCCCGGCGGCGATCGCCAACCGCCTGGCCGAGGAGCGCGAACCCTACCAGGTGCGTGAGCTTGCCCGGCCCACCCCCTCGCCGCGCCAGAAGCTGGTGGTCTTCACGGAGCATCGCGACACGCTGAACTACCTGGTGCAGCGCATCAGTACCTTGCTCGGTCGGGTTGAGGCGGTGGTCACGATCCACGGCGGGATGGGCCGTGAGGAGCGGCTCAAGGCCCAGGAGGCCTTCCGCCACGACCCGGAGGTGCAGGTGCTGATCGCCACCGACGCGGCGGGCGAGGGCATCAACCTGCAGCGTGCCCACCTGATGGTCAACTATGATCTGCCCTGGAACCCGAACCGCCTGGAGCAGCGCTTCGGCCGCATCCACCGGATCGGCCAGACAGAGGTGTGCCACCTGTGGAACCTGGTGGCCGAGGAGACCCGCGAGGGCGATGTCTATGCCACGCTGCTGGAGAAGCTGGAGCAGGCCCGCACGACGCTGGGCGGCCAGGTCTTCGATGTGCTCGGCAAGCTCCAGTTTGAGGGCAAGCCGCTGCGCGAGCTGCTGATCGACGCAGTCCGCTATGGCGAGCGGCCCGATGTCCGCGCCCGCCTGACTCAGGCGATCGAGAACGCGGTCGATCGGCGGCAGATCCAGGATCTGCTGGAGGAGCGGGCGCTGGCCCACGACGCGATGGATGCTCGCCAGGTGGCGCGGGTGCGCGAAGACATGGAGCGCGCCGAGGCGCGCCGGCTCCAGCCACACTATATCGAGTCCTTCTTCCTGGAGGCCTTCAAGCAGCTGGGTGGCACGCTGCGCCAGCGTGAGCCACGCCGCTATGAAGTGACCCATGTCCCGGCGCCGGTGCGCAACCGCGACCGTATGATCGGCATTGGCGACCCGGTGCTGCCACGCTATGAGCGGATCGCCTTTGAGAAAGGGCTACTCACGCCGCCCGGCCAGCCGCTGGCCGCATTCGTCTGCCCCGGCCACCCGCTGCTCGACGCGACGCTCGATCTGCTGCTGGAGCGCCACCGCGACCTACTGCGTCGCGGTACGCTGCTGGTCGATGAGCGTGATCACGGCACGCAGCCACGGGTGCTCTTCTCGCTGGAGCATGCCATTCAGGATGCCAGCCCGCTGCCGAGCGGCGAGCGCCGGACGATTTCGCGCCAGATGCTGTATGTCGAACTGGCGGCTGATGGCACGACCCGCAGCCTGCGCTATGCGCCCTACCTCGACTACCGCCCGCTCGAAGATGGCGAGCTGGATGGGGATGCCCTACTGGCCCGCCCGGAGTGCGCCTGGATTACCCGTGACCTTGAGCAGCAGGCGCTGGGCCACGCGATCGCCCAGATTGTGCCCGGCCACCTCCAGGAAGTGCGCGGCCGGCGGCTGCACCTGATCGAGAAGACCCGCGCGGCGGTGAAGGACCGGCTGACCAAAGAGATCAACTACTGGGACTACCGGGCGGAGGAGCTGAAGCTCCAGGAGCAGGCCGGCAAGTCCAATGCGCGCCTGAACTCGCAGGAGGCGCGGCGGCGCGCCGACGAGATGCAGGCCCGCCTGCAGAAGCGCATGGAGCAGCTGGATCTTGAAGCGCAGATCGCCGCGCTGCCGCCGGTGATCCTGGGCGGGCTCGTCGTCGTGCCGATCGGGCTGATCGCAGCGATCACCGGTCGCCCACTTCCGGCGGGACATCCCGTCGATACCCAGGCCTCGGCGGCACGTGCACGGTCGGCGGTGATGGCAGTCGAGCGTGATCTCGGCTTCACGCCGGTCGATCGCGAGTTCGAGCAGCTGGGCTATGATATCGAGAGCCGCGACCCGACGACCGGCCAGATGCGCTTCATTGAGGTCAAGGGCCGCATCGCCGGCGCCGAGACAATCACGGTGACGAAGAACGAGATCCTCTACTCGCTCAACAAGCCCGATCACTACATCCTGGCGCTGGTTGAGTTCCAGCCGGATGGGACCCACCAGGTCTATTACCTGCGCCGGCCGTTTGTGGGCCGTGGCGTAACCACCGACTTCAATGGCGCCAGTATCAACTTTCCCTTTGCCGATCTGCGAGCACTCGCGACGCGGCCGTCGTGAGCTGTGAAGGAACGATATGACTATCCGGAAGAAGCTGATTGAGGTTGCACTACCTCTCGACGTTATCAACAAGGCATCAGTACGGGAAGGTTATATCTATCGAGGAAACCCCTCTGCCGTTCACAAATGGTGGGCTCAAAGACCATTGGCAGCGGCACGAGCAGTAATCTTCGCCCAGATGGTCGACGATCCGTCATCCTGGCCGGAGCTGTTCCCGACTGAAGCGACCCAGGAGGCCGAACGTCAGCGCCTCTTCCGCCTGATCGAGCAGTTGGTGCTCTGGG
>DAOLDO010000094.1:0-12348 GCA_035327325.1 Chloroflexaceae bacterium
CCCCGGCAGTGGTCGTGCTGGCGCTGCTGGTCGCCGCGCTCCCCCCACTGCTCTTCGGCCAGCCGTTCTGGAACCCCGCGCCCGAGGAGTTCGGCTGGCTCTACCGCGGGCTGGCCCTGCTGGTGGTGGCCTGCCCCTGCGCGCTGGTGATCAGCACGCCCGTCAGCCTGGTGAGCGCGCTGAGCACGGCGGCGCGCAACGGCGTGCTGATCAAGGGCGGCGCGTATCTGGAGGCGCTGAGCAAGGTGCGCGCGGTGGCCTTCGACAAGACCGGCACGCTCACCGCGGGCCAGCCCACGGTGGTGGCGGTGCGGGCGGCGGCCTGCTCCGATCCGGCGGCGGCCGCGCTGGGCCACTGCTCGGCTTGCGACGAGGTGCTGGCTCTGGCGAGCGCGGTCGAGCGGCGCTCAGAGCACCCCCTGGCCCACGCGATCGTCACGGCCTCAGCGCAGCGCGGCCTGGAGGGGCGCATGCCAGTGGCGGAGGGCGTGACGGCCCTGGTCGGCCGCGGCGTGGCTGGGCGGGTCGGCGGCCAGGAGGTGCTGATCGGCAGCCACGGCCACTTCGACCGGGCGATCGCCCACGACCCGGCCCACTGCGCCGAGGCGACGCGCGAGGCGGCGCTCGGCCACACGCCGGTGATGGTGGGTGTGGCGGGCAGCTACCGCGGCACGATCACGCTCGCCGACACGGTGCGCGCGAGCAGCCGTGAGGCGGTGGCGCAGCTGAAGGCGCTGGGGCTACGCGCCGTGGTGATGCTCACCGGCGACCAGCAGGCCACGGCCGAGCGCATCGGCGCCGCGGTTGGCGTCACCGACGTTCGCGCGGAGTTGCTGCCCGAGCAGAAGGTCGGCGCGGTCGAGGCGCTCCAGCGGGAGTACGGCCCCGTGGCGATGGTCGGCGACGGCATCAACGACGCGCCGGCCCTGGCGACGGCCAGCGTCGGCATCGCCATCGGCGGCAGCCATGGCGGCACCAACCAGGCGATGGAGACCGCCGACGTGACCCTGATGAGCGATGACCTGCGCCAGCTCCCGTTTGCCATAGGGCTGAGCCGGGCGGCGATGCGCACGGTGGGCGTGAACATCGCTTTCAGCATCGGGATCAAGCTGGTGTTTCTGGCCCTCGTGCTGGCGGGGATGGGCACGATGTGGATGGCCGTGCTGGCCGACGTCGGCCCCTCGCTGCTGGTGACTCTGAACGGCATGCGCCTGCTCGGCTACCGGGCTACAGCAGCCGGCGCCACCGATACGGTGAGCACAAGGAGGAGCGCGTGATCGCCGCAAGCGCCACCATTCTCGACTGCCCGCCCGAGCGAGCCTGGCAGGAGGTGCAGACGAGCCGGCTGCTCGCCTACATCACGTCGCCGCTCGTGCGGTTCGTGCCGGTTGATCCGCTGTCCCTCCCCCCCGTCTGGTCAGAGGAGCGCTACCTGGTGCAGATGCGCCTGTTCGGGCTCCTGCCCTTCGGAACACAGTGGATCGTGATCACCAGGCCGGTGATCGACGGAACACCGGGTCGCGAGCACTACGAGCTGCGCGACAACGGCCACGGCGATTTCATCGCAACGTGGGACCATCGGATCATCTTGCGGGAGACCGAGGACGGGCGCACCCATTACACCGACCGGGTCGAGGTGCAGGCCGGGCTGCTCACGCCATTCATCTGGGCCTACGCGAGCCTCTTCTACCGCTACCGACAGCACCGCTGGCGCCGGCTCGTTGCGAGCGGCTTTGCCTACCCAGGGGACGCAACCGAAGCGACGTGAACGTGGTGACAGCGCACAACCTGTGCTGATACCTTTTGCAGGGCCGGCGCTATTCGAGCGTCGGCCTATGTGCTGTCCGATGCTCCCCCGGCTCGCCATACCCGGCATCCTTTGTGGTGTAGCCTGGCCTTACCAGCCGCCTTGCGGCTGGTGAAGGGCAGCGTGTTAGATAGGAGAGCACACCATTGTCGCGACAGATGTGAAGCTCTGCTCGCTGCCCCAAACGTGCCCTTCAGAGCATGTCCATAGAATTGTCTAGATCCGTGTCATATTCCCCTTTTGGCGATCACCCCTTATCCTACGAAGACAGGACAGGTCTCGCTCTCGCGCCACACGACGCAGAGCCGAACGAGGAGTACACCGCCATGCCATTGAACCCGATGATCGCTGAACGACCGGATACGGCGCTGATTATCCTTGACCCCGAGGTGCAGGCGCGGCTGGAGCCGCTCCAGGTGACGATCGACGAGGCAGCCCGCCTGCTCGCCTACGACTCGCGCACCATCCGGCGCCTGATCACCCGCGGTGAGATCGACGTGGTCGGCGAGGGCCGGATGCGCCGCGTCCCCGTCCAAAGCCTGCGCGACTACCTCCAGCGCCACATCATCAAGTAGCGTAACCGCGAGGGTTCTACCTTCGGGCCAGCGCATCACGTGGGGATAGCGGAATAGCAGAAGAGGACGACCCGTAGCTTGGCGGCAGCGGTCGTCCTCTTCCTGGCCGAAACCCCTGCGGGTCTCTGCGCCCAGTATACCACCCGCTGTTCGGCCTTCTGGCTGGAATGAGCGCTCGTGCCGTGTCACTCCTGTGGCACGGCTGGGCCTCGCCATGCCTTGGGCAGCGGTGGTGGGAGTGCAACGCGTGCGCTACGCGGAGCAGTTGCATCCCCGGCTCCAGCCGATGCGGCTGGCCAGCCGAGCGGGGCGGCTTTACACCGGAGCTTGCCCATTCTGCGCCGAGGGTGGCGAGGACCGCTTTCACGTCTGGATGGAAGCAAGCGGCTCGCGGCCGGCCGAGCGCTACTGGTGCCGGGTCTGCGATCGGCGCGGCCTGCTCAAGAACCTGGGCGAGGACGAGCGTGCTCCCTCCCCACAGGTGGGACGAGACGTGTACCGCGAGCGTGTCCCCACGCGGCACCGTGCTGAGCCGAGGCCCGAGCACATCCCCTTCTACCGGCAGCTCTATACCGCTGTTACGCTCTGGGCGCACACCTGGCTGCTCGACCCTTGCCACCCCGAGCCCCGCGCCTACCTGCACAGGCGGGGCTTGAGCAATGAGACAATCAGTCGCGCGGTGCTCGGTGTCACGCTGAGCGACCCCGACAGCCTGGTCGAGCATCTCCGCGTGGCGTGCCCCGAGGCGTTCCCCTACGCCGAGGAGGCGGGCCTCGTCATCACCGACGATGACGGCAGTCAGCACACGCACTGGAACTTGCGCGGCCGGCTTCTGTTCCCCTACATCGCCGGCGGCGAGGTGGTCGATCTCCGTACCCGCACCTACGACGGGGGCAAAGGCTACCGCTCGCTCGGCCCCTACGTCGAGCGCGGCGCGACCGTCCCCTTCGGCTGGGACAACCTCGCGCCCGGCACGCGCTCGGTCATCATCACCGAGGCGGAGTTCAAGGCGCTCGCGGCCCTCCAGGCGTTCCACGCCGGCGAGTTGGAGATGCCCACGCTTGGGCAGCCCGGCCTGAACGTGTTTCGCGAGGAGTGGGCCCGGCAGTTAGCGGCACGGGGTGTCGAAGAGGTGGTGCTCTGTTACGACAGCCAGCGGCGGCCGACGAAGGACGGCGTGCCTGCCCTGGCGCCCGAGGAGCAGTGGGGCTTACGCCACGGCGCAACGTGCGCCGCCGCCGGGCTGCGGGTTCGCATTGCCCGGTTACCTCTCGCGCCGGGCGAAACCAAAGCCGAGATCGACACCTTCTTACCGCGAGAGGGCGTCGCCTGCTTTCGGCAGCTGATCGCCACCGCCCCACTGCTGCTGGACTACCACCGCTCGTTCGGGCGTGGGCTACTCGAGCGCCACAACCTTCCCCTACCCAGCACCTACCCCACCCGCCGCGAGCGGCCCAGAAAGCTGTCGCTCAAGGAACAGGCAACGGTGTTCAGCGCGACGCCGGCTGATATTCCCACCGTCACGCTGCCCGAGGCGCGGGCGCAAATCACCGCGCTGGTTGAGCAACATGCGACCAGCGGTGCGGGCTTCCTGCTCCTGGGCCATCACCCCGGCACCGGCAAGGGCTTCAATACCGCGATCGGCCTCCGCCAGTGGATGCGGGAGGTGCCCACCGACGACGACGGTGGCGGCTTCCTTGTCTGGACGGCACAGCGCAAGGCCCAGCTCCACGATCAGCAGGGCATCGAGCTCATCCCGCTCGCCGGCCGCCACCAGGGCAACTGCCGCAAGCTGCCGGAGGCGGCCACGCTCGCCCAGAAGGGCTACAGCGTCAAGGACGCCCTGTGCATGCGGCGCTGCCCCTACGTCGACCGCTGCGCCTACCTCCACCAGTTCAGCCAGGACGGCGACTTCTTCGCCTCAACGCCGCTGTTGAAGTCCACCAGGTGGTGGGAGAAGGCGGGTGCAGTCGTACTCGACGAGTTCGACCCGGCCAGCCTGATCAATCACGTCCAGCTGGGCTCTGCCGACCTCGCTGCCATGAGCCGGGCGCATCCCAAGGCGCCGGCGATTCAAACCGTGCTGCGCTGGCTTGCTCAGGCGATCGCCACAACCACCGATCGCATCCTTACTGGGGTGCTCCTGCTGGAGGAGCTCGACCGGCAGGCGCAGGACGAGGGTGCCTGCCTCCACACGACGCTGGCGGCCGCGATTGACGAGCTCCCACCGCCCGAGGAGCTGAACCTGCTGATCGGGCTGCCGACCGGTGCCACGCTCGCCGATTACCAGGCGCTACCACCGAGCCACACGGCGACGTTGCTCCACCAGCTCGCGAAGGAGTTGCGGCTGCAGGGGGAGGGCCGGCGGCACACCAGCCGGCTAGAGGCCCGCGGCGGGCGGCTGGAGCTGTTCGGGCGTGTCGAGCACCTGATCCAGAAGCTGGCCCGCGTCGACCAGCCGAAGATCATACTTGACGCCACCGCCAACGCCGGCGTGCTCGCCGCCCTCTTTCCCACCACTCCCGTGCGGGTCGAACGGCCGGTTATCAGCGGGGCAACGCGGGTGATCCAGGTGGTAGGCCGTGACTGGGCCAAGAGCAGCTTGAAGAGCCGGTCGTCAGCGACCGCGGAGCGCCGGCGCGGGCGCTGGATCGAGGATGTGGCGAGCCACATCCGGCCCGGTCGCAAGACCCTGGTGGTCTGCACACTCGACTGGGAGGAGGAGCTGCGGGACGGTCTGCGCCAGCGCGGCCACGAGGAGGCAGTCGTCGCTCACTATGGTGAGCTGCGCGGCTCCAACGCCTACAAAGGTTACGACGTCATCCTGGCCCAGGTTTACCACCCGAACCTCGACGCCGTGGTGCGCGAGGGCCGCGCGCTCTTCGCCGACGATGGCGAGCCGCTCGATGAGCAGGTGGTGGTCGCCCCGCGGCTGTTGCGCGACGCGACCGGGGCGGCCTGGCAGGTGCAGGTGCCAACCTTCGCCGACCCGCGCCTCCAGGCGCTCCTCGAACAGCGCCGAGAGGCTGAGCTGCTCCAGTGCGCCCTGCGTGGCCGGCCCTTCGACCACCCCGATGTGCAGATTACCCTGCTCTTCAGCCTGCCCCTGCCGGGCTTACCACCTACGGTGATTGTCGAGACCACCATGAGCCCAACGAGCAACGGCGGCCGCGAGCGTGCCGGCAAGGCGCGGCTCTGTATGGCCGCCCAGCAGCTCCTCGCCGAAGGCGCCCGCGTGGTCGAGGTCGGGCAGCTCGCGACCGCCGCGCAGATGAGCGTGGTGACTGCTCGCCGGCACCTGGCCCACGTCGCCGCCCGGCTGCACCTGCGGATCATTACCCGCCGGCGTGCGGTGCGGATGCCGCGCGGCGGGGTGCGCCACTATGAGCGAACGGTGCTGATACGGCGCGGGCGAGTGGTGCCCATACGGGCCGAGCCGCCACACGACGAGCGGCTTTCGACCGGCTCGACTGGCGATTTGTGCGCCGCGACCGCCGGCGCGCTGATGACAGATCAGGCGCGCAAGAGATCATGTATCGCCAGCGTGATCCATCGTTCGAGCGGGAGGGGACGCCGGCGCCGAGCGACTCTCCAACTGCCGGGGCTCCCACAGCCACGCCCCCCGCCCATCACCTAGCGCGGTACGAAAAAATCCTTGACAGCGTGTACCGGTCACGGTCGGTGTAACCCACGCCTCCGCTCAGCGCGTAGCGCGTGACCGCGCTGGGAGAAGTGAGGAACAGAGGGCGGAAGCGACCGGGGGGAGTTGGTACGGAACCCAGTTCTCCCACAACCCCCCTCAGTCCGTTCCGCAGGCGGTTCCGCCCTTTGGGCGAAGAAAGGGTTGACAGACGAAAGGAGTAAATGCCATCGCAGTGAGCTCTAACGCATTGAGATCGTCACGCGCTGCAAGGGCGCCACACACCGTCTTTGGCGGCGTCTCGCACACCGTCTTTTCCGAGGGCTACCCCCCTCAAGACGCGTCGCACGACGCCCGATGACACGGTTGTGGCAGCGCCACTTCACAGAGGTCGGTACAACCTTGGCCGATCTCCATGGACAGACAAAGAAGGCGGGCGCTGCGCACCTACCTGTTAATCGTTTCCATCTCTTTCAGGGAAGCTGTCGGGGTGCTCGCTCAACGGGCTGAACAACCCGCAAGGAGGCCGTACAAAAGCGTACCCTTTTGTACGCCGAACCGCCGCCAGCGCGTACACAACCGTACGCTTTTATACTCGGCATTCCAATGCTGGAAAGGACTACGCCATGCAGCCGCTTCTGCCCGCGCCCCTGGGGAGCATCCTCGACCTGGTCGCCCGCGCCTGGGCCGCCGGTGAGACCGCCGCGTTTCTGGTGCGCCCGACCGTCCGCATCGGCAGCAGCACCCTTGTCCCTGTCGCGATCGACAACGGGAACGACGCGCTCAAGGGCGCCGTACTCCGTCGTGACCAGGCGCTGCCTGAGGGCGAGGGCGTGCGCTCGCTGCTCACAACGCTGCGGGTGCCGACAGCGTTCGCCCTCGCCCAGACCATCCAGGGCCGCCAGGAGGTGACCTACTCCTGTGATGGCGTGTCGTTCTGGACGGGTGGGGTGGCGCTTGCCCACGGCGGCGATGCGCTCCGCCTTGGCCCGACCATTCAGCGCCTCGACGATGAGCGGCAGCGCTGGTTCATCGGTGCGGGCATCGTCGAGCTGCTGCGGGAGGCCGGCTACGCTCACGGCGAGTATGCCATCGCGTTGACCCTGGCCGTGCCCAACACGGAGATCGTGATCGAGCGCGACGAGAAGGGCGTCGAGCAGCTGACGCTGGACGCGCGAACCCGTGAGTCACTGGCTCGCCACCTCAAGGGCAAGAGCTGGACGATCGACCGCCTCGACGACGCGCAGCAGCCCGAGACCTGGACGATCAGGGTCGCGACGGTGTTACCCCAAGCGCAGACTGCGGGCACGGTGGTTGCGCTCACCCGCGCCCCCAACGGCAAGCTGGTGAGCGACATCGCCGGCCTGCGGGTGATCGATATCGGCGGCGGCGATCTGCACGTGTGCGAGGTCGTGTTCAGCCCGGCGCAGATGATCAACCGCCGGCCCGGTGACGGCACGATCCGCATCGCCCGGGCGCTTCGGAACGACCGCTTCTTCGCGGGTGTCATTCGCAACGACGTGGAGGCTCAGCAGGCGCTGGTCCGCCAAACGGTGACCCGCGCCAGCCGCAGCGTGAGTATCTCGGCAGAGGTGCAGCAGGCGGTCGCGAGCAAAGGTGTGACTTGAACCATAATCTGGCCGCGGTAGGAAACATAACCTGGCCAAAACTGAAACACACGCGCTGATTCTGGCTGCCTCAGAGTAGCCGCTCCATTCTCTTTCGGATAGCGACGAGCCACCCCCTGCCAATCTGGACGCATAACCTGGCCATGAGTCAGACCTTTCCGGCCTGGACCCATAATCTGGCCACTTCACGGCCCGCCCGGCTCGGCATACCATCAGCCCATCCTGTTCCCCTATATGAAAGGATGGCCGATGGTGCTCACCGACGATCAGGTTCGTGGATTGTGCGCTCGCCTGGGCTGCCCGCCCCAAGCTCTCGCCGTCATCGCGGCCGTGCAGCAAAGCCCTCCCGCTCGCCGCGTCCAAAATCGCGCCGGCAATGTCAGCGTTCGCTTCCCCTCGCGCAAGATGGGCGCCGTCATTCAGGCCGAAAGCCATCACAACGAGCTGGCGGCCATCTATGCCATGGAGCATGACCCCGCCACCCTGGCCTTCTACGACCAGCCCCCACCCATCAAGCTCGTGTATCGCGCCCGTCACGGTCGCCAGCTTGGCATCTTCCACACTCCCGACTTCTTTGTCCTGCGCACCACCGGCATCGGCTGGGAAGAATGGAAACTCGAGGCCGACCTGCTGCGCCTCGCCGACACCTCGCCTGGCCGCTACCTGCGTGACCCGAATGGTCACTGGCGCTGTCCTCCTGGCGAAGCCTATGCCTTCCCCTTCGGCTTCACCTACCGCGTCTGCTCCTCGGCCAGCATCAATTGGGTGCTCCAGCGTAACCTGCGCTTCCTGGCCGACTATCTGCACCCGGATTGCCCCGACCCTGACCCGCATCTGGCAACCCTCATTCTCACCCTGGTTGCCCAACAGCCCGGCCTCCTCCTCGCGGAACTCCTGGCTCTGCTCCCTCCTGGCGGCGCGGATGCCGTCTATACCCTGCTTGCCCGCGAGCAACTCTTTGTCGAGCTGGCCCAGACCCCGCTTGCCGAACCCGTGCGTGTCGCGCTGTTTGCCTCAGCCACAGCGGCCCAGCTCGCGACCCAGCCTGCCGCTTCTGGCGAGCCTGCCGCTTCTGGCGAGCCTGCCCTCCAACCACCGCCCCCCGCTGCGGCCGCGCTCCTGCTTGAGGCCAGCCCTGCCGCCCTGGCCGAAGCCCACCGTCGCTTCACCTTGCTCACCGCCCTCCGCCAGGGTCACTCCCCGCCAGAGCTGCCTCCCGCCCGCACGCTCCGCCGCTGGTTCGCCGCCTTTCAGCACGCCGAAACCACGCTCGGCATGGGCTTTGTCGGCCTGCTGCCCCGCACCCAGCTGCGCGGCAACCGCACTCCCAAGCTCCCCCCAGCCACCCGGCAGCTGCTCGACCAGGCCATCACCAGCCGCTTTGAGACCGCCACTGCCCCGCATCTAGCCGCGGTCTACGCCGAACTGCTCCACCACTGCGCCGAGCAGGGCGTTCCGGCCCCCAGCTACAAGACCCTGGCCCTGGCAGCCCGCCGACGGCCTCAGCACGCCCAACAGCTTGCCCGCCGCGGTGAGCGGGCGGCCTATGGCCAGGAGCCCTGCTACTGGGAGTTGTCGTTTACCACCCCGCGCCATGGTGACCGTCCCTGGGAAGTCACCCACCTCGACCATACCGAGCTCGAGCTGTTACTGGTCTGTTCGCGTACCGGCCAGCCGCTGGGTCGCCCCTGGCTCACCCTGCTGCTGGACGCCTTCTCGCGCCGCGTCCTGGCGCTCACGCTCAGCTTCGACCCGCCCAGCTACCGGGCCTGTATGCAGATCCTGCGCTGCTGTGTCCAGCGTCACCAGCGACTTCCCCACACCCTGGTCGTCGATGGCGGGCGCGAGTTTGCCAGCATCTACCTCGAAACCCTGCTGGCCCAGTACGAGGTTGCCAAGAAAACCCGTCCGGTCGCCAAGCCACGTTTTGGCGCAGTCGTGGAGCGGCTGTTTGGGACGAGCCAGACCGCGCTCATTCACAGCCTGGCCGGCAACACCCAGATGGTGGTGAGTAGCCGGCTCCTCACCCCAGCCGTCGACCCGCAACGCCACGCGGTCTGGACGCTGGCCACACTCCACCAGGCCCTTGCGCGCTGGGCCTACGACGTGTACGACACCACCGTCCACCCGGCCCTTGGGCTCTCGCCCCGTGCCGCCTGGGCTCAGGGCGAAGCCAGCAGCGGCCAGCGCCTCCACCGCCAGATTGCCGACGACTTCCTGTTTCAGCTGGCAACCATGCCCACCACCCTCAAGGGGACGGCCCGCGTGCAACCCAACCAGGGCGTCAAAATCCACCACCTCTACTACTGGGCCGAGGCCTTTCGCGACCCGCGGGTCGAGCGCCAGTCGGTGCCGGTGCGCTATGACCCGGAGGACGTCGGCCTCGCCTACGCCTTTGTGCAGGGACGCTGGGTGCGCTGCCTGTCAGAACAGTACGCCGTGCTGGCGGGCCGCTCCGAGCGAGAGGTCGCTCTTGCCAGTGCCGAACTGCGTGCACGGGCCTCTCAGCAGGAGCGCCATCGTGCCGTGAGTGCGCGGAGCCTGGGTGCCTTTCTAGTCTCGCTCGAGGCGGAAGCGCGGCTGCTCAGCCAACGCTTGCGCGACCTGGCCCAGCGAGAGGTGGGAGCGGGACCCGGGGAGGCCACGCGGCCGTCAGCTGCCGATGCGGCGCCGTCCGCCTCGTCGGCGGCAGACCCATCGCCGCCGCAGCCCTTGCAGCCCTACGAGGTCGACCCATGAGCCAGCCACCTGAGGGCTTTCCCCGCACGCTGCTGGCGGAACCTGCTGCCGCACGGCTGGCCTACTTCCGCAGCCGCGTCATCGTCCATCCCCAGCTGAAGGCGGCCTACGATGCCGTGCTGGCGGCCCTGCAGCAGCCGGTCGGCGCGCCGCTCATCCTGGTCGTTGGCCCGACCGGCGTGGGCAAGACGACGCTGCGACGGCGGATTGAGGAGCAGGTGGTGCGCAGTGTTCTGAGCCAGCCGCTTCCTCCACCCGACCAGCTGCCGGTCGCGAGCGTGGAGGCGCTGGCCCCCGAGCACGGCTCATTTAGCTGGAAGGAGTTCTACCGCCGCTTGTTGGCGGCCCTGCACGAGCCGCTCATCGATGCCAAGTGGGATGGCACGCTGGCGGAGCGACCGCCAGGGCTGGCCGGCCCTGGCGGTCAGCGGCCGCGCCCCAGCCTGGCCGACCTGCGGAGCGCCGTGGAGAGCTGTCTGGCCCATCGCCAGGTGCAGGCCATCCTGGTGGATGAAGCTCAGCATCTCAAGAAAGTCAGCAGCGGGCGCCGGCTGCTCGACCAGATGGATACGCTCAAATCGCTGGCGAGCACGAGCAACACGGTGTATGTGTTGCTGGGCACCTACGACCTGGTAGGGCTGACCCAGCTCAGCGGCCAACTGAGTCGGCGGAGCCGCGAGGTGCATTTTGGGCGCTATCGCTTCGATGAGCCGGCGGAGCGCCAGATGTTTACCCGCGTGCTGTACACGTTCCAGCGACAACTGCCCCTGGCCGAGGAGCCGGATCTGGTTGGGGCGGTCGAGGAGCTGTATGAACGCAGCGTTGGCTGTGTTGGCGTGTTGAAGGGCTGGTTGACCCAGGCGCTGGCCGCAGCCCTGGCGGAGGAAGCGCCGACGCTCACGCGCCAGATGCTCAACCGCTGCGGGCTGCCCTTGGCGAATGTGGTGCGTATGGCCCGCGAGATTGCCGAGGGTGAGGCGCTGGTGCGCGAGCGCAGTGGGAACCAGCAGGAACTGCGCTCGCTCTTGGGCCTGGCCCAGACAACCGAGCCATCCGCACGCGCCGCAGCCCCCGCACCACCAAGGCGGGTCGGGCAGCGCAAGCCGGTACGTGACCCAGTCGGAGCGGAGGTGGGCCATGAGTGAGCCTCCACTCCTGACCGAGGACTGGGACACTGTCGAACCGGTGGCCTTCCTCCCCAGCCGCCTGTACCGGCTGGCGCCAGTTGGGATGGGAACCCCGGAAGCCGAAAGCCTGGCCAGCTATCTGACCCGGCTGGCGTATGCCCATCGAGTACCGGTTGCGGCGCTGGTGCGGTATGAGCTTCAGCCCTGGCTAGGCGGGGGGCCGGAGCCACACCCGTGGACGAGGCGCAGTGCCCTGTTCTGGTTTTGCGAGGTCAGACAACTGAATGGCTTGAATAGCGTGACGGCGGCCTGGGTCAGCACACTGAATCGCCTGACCGGGCGGACGGATCTGGTCGGAAGCACGATGCTGCGCTGGCGCCAGGTCATCAGCCCGCTGCGCCTCTTGCGAGACCAGCGAGCCTGGTGTGCGAGCTGTTATGCCGAGGACAAGCAAACGGGCAGGGTCTATGACCGCTTGCTGTGGACGTTGCGGGCGGTGACGTGGTGTAGGCACCATGACCAGGCGCTGGTCAGTGTGTGTGGCCGGTGTGAGCAGACGCAGCCGGTGCTGGCGCGTTACGGCCTGGTCGGCGTCTGTATCCACTGTGGGCAGTGGCTGGGGGAGGACAGGGTGGCTTCGCGCCCGGAGGACGCGGAGTGGCAGGCGCAGGTGACGGAAGCGGTGGAGAGTCTGGTTGCGGGGGCTGCGGCTGTGGGACAGGATCCGCCGAGGGAACGGATAACAGCCATACTCGGTGCCGTGGTGGGGCGGGGGTACGGGCAAGGGGCGGGGTCGGTCAGTTGCCGCCTGCAGATGAGCAAGGGCTTCCTC
>DAOLDO010000095.1:0-12232 GCA_035327325.1 Chloroflexaceae bacterium
AAGAGCAGCAGGCCGTCGGCGTAGGGGGTGGCCTGGATGGCCGAGCCGCTGACCTCGATCGCGCCCTCGGCGACAATCGTGAAGGCGCCGCGCAGGTCGCTGGCGGCCAGCTTGGCGTTACCGCCGACGTAGTAGAGGCCCTCCAGGGTGGTCGGCTTGGAGATGTCGAGGTCGCCCTTGACGGCGGTGTAGCGGCCCTCGCGGAGGGCGGCCTGGGCCGCGGCGCCCCCGGGCCGGTAGCTCGCGATGTCGTAGCTCAGGGGCGGCTGGGCCGCGGCGGCCCTGGTGGGCCTTGGGTAGCTGTTGGCGCCGCCGCCGTCCTGGAAGCGGGTGGCGTAGGTGACGGCGCCGGCGATGGCGGTGTCGGAGCCGCCGAGCTTGAGGTCGGCGTTGGAGCGCACGGCGCCGCCGATCGTGCTGCCGCTGCCCGAGATCACCAGGGCGTCGGAGCGGGTCGCGCTGTTAGCCCAGAGGGCGAAGCCGTCGGCGCAGGCGGCGGCGACGGCCGAGGCGGGGTGTCCGAGCGCCAGGCCGAGGGCGAGCAGGCAGACCAGGACCGGCAGCCGCGCCTGGCTTGCTCGTCGTGTGTGGGTGCCCATAGGTCTTCCTCGAGCTAGGGGGAACGATTCCGGCGGTCGCGGCGCGGCGCCCTCACCAGCGCCCCATGAGCACGAAGGGCGCCCAGTAGAACGGGTGGGGCTGCTCGCGCATAAGCGCGCGCTGGGCCGCGCGCAGGGCCGTGGCCGGGGCGTCGCCGGCCTGCATGCGCCGGTAGAAGTGGGCCATCAGGGTGGCCGTGCTCGCGTCGTCCACGGTCCACAGGCTGACCAGCAGC
Source organism: Chloroflexaceae bacterium (assembly GCA_035327325.1). Taxonomy (GTDB): domain Bacteria; phylum Chloroflexota; class Chloroflexia; order Chloroflexales; family Chloroflexaceae; genus CAIWXH01. The sequence continues at coordinate 836 of DAOLDO010000095.1, forward strand.
GCCGGGGCGCCGGCCGCGAAGAAGCCCCTGGCCAGGCCGATCAGCTCGTCGCCGGGGGCGACGCTGCTCACCCCGGTCTCGCAGGCGCTGAGCACCACCAGGTTGCAGCGCAGGGCGAGGCCGTAGGCGTCGCGGGTGGTGAAGCGTCCGTCGGCGAGGGTCAGGGCCGAGAAGAGTGGGCTGTCGGGGCGGAAGATGCCGTGGCAGGCCAGGTGGAGCAGCTCGGCCTCGGGGGCGTGGCGGCGCAGGGCCTCGGCGCGGGCCGCGGGGCCGAGCAGCGTCACCTGGTCGGGGAACAGGGGCGCGAGGGCCTGGATCTCGTCGCGCACGCGCGGCGCGCGGGCGTCGGGCACGCCCACCAGCAGGGCGCGCCTGAGGGGGAGGCGGGGGCGCTGCAGGCAGCGGCGCAGGACGCTGGCGCCGGGCACGGTGCAGACCTCGCGGCGCTCGATCACATAGCGCTCGCCGTCGTGGAGGGCGTGGAAGGGCACGTAGTGCAGGGCCCGGTGGGGCACGACCACGAGGCGGCGCTCGCCGAGGGCGGCCTCGAGGGGGGCGAGCAGCAGGGTGTAGAGGCGGCCGAGGTAGTGGCGGGCGCGGCGCACGAGCTGGTCGTGGTGGGCGCTGCCGGCGCGGGCGCCGCGGCGCAGGGCCTCGATCTGGAAGCGCAGCCGCTCGGCCAGCTCCTCGACCTCGGCCTCGCCGGCGAGGTCGCGCACGACCTCGACCGCGCGATCGGTGACGACAAAGGCCAGCAGCTCGCCGTCGAGGCTGTAGTAGGCCACCAGGGCCGTCCCGGCGCCGAGGTCGGCCTGGAGGGCGGGCAGGTCGAGGGGCTCGACGGCGCCTGGCAGCTCGCCGCCGCGCATCTGGAGCTGGCGGCTCAGGTCGAGCAGGGCGGCCTCGCGCTCGTGGATCGCGGCGGTCAGCCCGGGCTGGTCGTCGTCGCCGCCGTCGCCGGCGAGCTGGCCGTAGAGCCAGTTAAGCTCGGCGCGCAGCTCGCTGAGGCGGGCGGCGAGCTCGGCCTCGAAGGGGTCGCGGGGCTGGACGAGGGGCTGCACCGCGCGGCCGAGGATCTCGGCCAGGGCGCGCGAGCGGGCCCGCTCGGCGTAGCCGAGGGCGTCGGCGACGCGGGACGGGCTGTGCTCGAGGCAGAGGCGGACGAGGGCGCTGTAGGGGGCGAGCTTGTCGGCGATAAAGGCGGTGCGCAGCTCCTCGGAGGGGAGGGGGGCGCGCAGGTCCTCGGCCATCGCGACGGCCTGGCGGAGGGCGGCCTCGGCGCGGGGGCGGTCGCCGGCGGCGAGGGCGAGCAGGCCAAGGGAGCCGTGGCAGCGCTGGGCGAGCTGGGGCAGGGCCCGCTGCTCGGCCTCGCGGCGCGCCGCCTCGAGGAGCAGGCGGGCCTCGCCAAGGCGCCCCTGGGCGCGCAGGGCCTCGCCGAGGAGCCAGCGGGCCAGGAGGGCGCGGCCGTGGCTGCGGGCTTGGGCGAAGGCGGCCTCGGCGGCGGCGGCCTCGGCGGCAGCGGCCCCGTAGTCGCCGCTCTGGTAGGCCAGCTGAGCCTCGAACAGGGTGACAAGGGCCACGCTGACGGCGTTGCCCTCCTCGGCGAAGCGGCGGCGGGCGCCGTCGAAGAGGGCCCTGGCCTGGTCGCGGCGGTCGAGCAGCAGGGCGGCCTGGCCGTGGTGGGCCATGGCCCAGGCCTGCTCGGCGCGCATGCCCAGGGCGGCGAAGGTGGGCGTGACCCGCCGGTAGATCGTCGCGGCCTCCTCGGCCATGTTGAGCTGGAGGTAGGCCTCGGCCAGCTCCTGCTCGGCGACGGCCGTCTCGTGGGGCATGCCGAGGGCGGCGTAGCGGCGGCGCGAGCGCTCGAGGTGGGCGAGGGCCTGGTCGAAGTGGCCCTGGGCGAGGGCGAGGTTGCCCAGGTTGCACTCGATCTCGGCCTCGCGCAGCTCGAGGCCGGCCTGCTGGGCGCGGGCGAGGGCGCGCTGGTAGTGCTCGGTGGCCTCGCGCAGGCGCAGCTGGGGGGCGAGGTCGGCGGCGAGAGCGTTCTCGGCGGCGACGAGCAGGTCAATCTCGCCTGCGGCGGCGAAGCGCCTGCCGGCCGAGCGGTGGAGCAGCTCGGCCTCGCTGTAGCGGTCGCGCCGCAGGGCGATGGTGCCCAGGTTCTGCTCGATCTTGCCGGCGGCCAGCTCGTCGCCGCCGGCGAGGAAGATGTCGCGGGCCTGCAGGCCCGAGGCGACGGCCTCGTCGTAGCGGCCGAGGGTGCCGAGGGCGATCAGGCGGCCGACCTGGGTCGAGGCGGCGGCGTGGTCGAGGCCGAGGGCCGTGAAGCGGGCCACGGCGGTGTCGAGGCGCTCTACGGCCTGCTCCATGCTGCCGGCGGTGATCGCCACCAGGCCGGCCGTCCAGTCGGCCAGGGCCGCGGCCTCGTCGCCGCCGATCAGCGGGGCGAGCTCGGCCAGGTCGGCGGCGGCCTCGGCGGCCCGGGCCGGCTCGCTCGCCCAGGTGGCCAGGCAGATCTCCTTCAGGGCGTAGGCCAGGGGCAGGCCGGCGCTGGCCCCTGCTTGCAGCAGCGCCGCCCGTGCCTCGCCCTGGGCGCCGCCGAGCGCGGCGGCGTACGCTGTCAACGCTGCGTGGACGATGGCCCTATCTCCAGATTGGGCACCACGATCTCGAGGTCGCTCTGGGTGACGGTGAAGGTGTAGTGCCCTGACGGGACCGGCGGCAGGGCGAACTCGCCCAGCTCGTTGAGGGCGGCCGAGACGTGGCCGCCCGGGCCGCTCAGGGTGACGGTGCCGGGCGCTTCGGGGCCGAGCACCTGGCCGCTGAGCTGCCAGCGCTCGCCTTTGGGGGCGACCTGCAGGTCGAGCTCGCGGTCGCCCGCCCGCAGCAGCATGGCCCGCGGCCACGCCTGGAGCGCGCGCAGGCCGGCCGCCTGCGCGGGCGCGCGCCAGCCATCGCTGGTGAGCAGGGCGATCAGGCGGCGCAGCTGGGTGTGGCCGGGGGGCCGCTCGGCCCGGCGCGCAAGGCGGGCCGCCCTGGCGATGACAGGCTCGGGCGTGTCGGCGCTCTCGTCGGCGCGCATCAGGCCGATCAGCCGCTCGAGCTCGGCCAGCCTGGCCGCGGCTTCGGCGTCGCCGGCGATCTGCGCCCGCAGGGCGGCGGCCTCGGCCGGGGGCAGCCGGCCCTCGACCAGATCGACCAGCAGCTCGTAGGGGACATGTTCCATCTCAACTCCATCTGCTCCGGCAAACTCCTCCGTCAGAACAGAGCCGTGTTCGTGTCAGTAAATACCCTGTCGCTCGTGGGCCTCCAGGAGCCGCTGGAGCTTGCGCAGGCAGCGGGCCCTGGTCGGCCCGATGCTGCCCTCGGGCACGCCGAGCAGCGCGGCGATCAGCCCGTAGGGCGGCGGTTCGGGCTGGAAGAACAGGAGCCTCAGCAGTCGCTGGCAGCGCTCGTCGAGCTCGAGCATGGCAAGGCGCACCGCGTGCTGGCGCTCGGCCTGCTCGAGGACCTCGTCGGGCAGCATGGCGCTGTCGGCGATCCGCAGCGTCTCGCTCTCCTCGTCGTCCATGTCGAGCGAGGTGACCGCCTGGGCCTGCCGAAGCTGGCGCCAGCTCTCGCGGCGGGCGGTGGTGGCCAGCCAGGCGCCCAGGCGCTCGGGGCGGTCAATCCGGTCGAGATGCTCGAAGAGGGCCACGCAGACGCGCTGGAAGACCTCGGCGGCCAGGTCGTCGCCCAGGCCGGCGCGGCGGGGGATGGCGTAGATCAGCCGCTGGTAGCGTCGGATCAGAGTCTCCCACGCCGCGGCGTCGCCGGCGCGGCAGGCGGCGACCAGCGCGGCGTTGTCATCTGTCGGCATGAGCTTTCTGGCAGCACTGGCGCCCACAGCACGCTCCTGGTTACGAATCGCCACGGGCGTGTATTTCTTCGCCCGCGCCGTGCTCTCGTAAGTACACCCCCCTTTAGCAGGAGCACGCGAGTCAGCAGAGACTGGAGGTGTGAGGAGGCAGGGTTCGGAAGCGCCGAGGTCGGTCCGGGCAACCCCCCGTGTCCGGTCCTGACCTATAGAGTAGACACTGCCCGGGCGCCTGTGAACCGTAGTACGCCAGCAAAGTGCGCTCAGGCCCGTTGCGGAAAACCCGCAACGGCAAGACTGTGGTGATTCTGTGGGAAACTACGGGGCCTACGGGCAGGCCCGGCCCTAGTCGAGCAGCCCGTGCTCGGCCGCGTAGCGCACAAGGTCGGCGCGGGTGTGGAGCCCGAGCTTGCCCATCAGGTTCGAGCGGTGGTACTCGACGGTGCGCACGCTCAGGCTGAGGGCGTCGGCGATCTGGCGGTTGGTGTGGCCCTTGACGATCAGGCGCAGGATCTCGACCTCGCGCTCGGTCAGCTCGCCGACGGCGACCTGGGGCTGCGGGCGCGGGGCCTGCTGGCGCGAAAGCTTCTCGAGGATGCGGCGGGCGATTGTCGGCGAGAGGGCCACGTCGCCGCGCACCACGTCGCGCAGGCGGCTGAGCAGGTCGGTGGAGCGCACGCTCTTGAGCAGGTAGCCCATGGCGCCGGCCGAGATCGCGGCGAACAGGCGCTCGTCGTCGTCGTGGACGGTCAGAAAGACGATCTTGGTCTCGGGCAGGGTGCTCAGGATGACCCGGGTCGCCTCGTCGCCGGTGCCGTCGGGCAGGGTGAAGTCCATCAGGATCACGTCGGGGCGCAGGGCGCGGGCCTGGCTGATCGCCTCGCGCATCGAGCCGGCCTGGCCGACCACCTGCATGTCGGGCTGGCCGCTGATCAGGTTGGCCAGGCCGTCGCGCACCAGGGCGTGGTCGTCAACGATCAGCAGGCGGGACGGCGCCCCGGCGAGCAGGCCGATCTCCTCGGAGGGCAGGAAGGCCAGATCCTCGGGGCGCTCGCTGCCGGCGGGCCGGCCGGCCGGCTCGCCAAGCTCGGCCGCGACCGCGTCGTACAGCTCGATCAGCAGGCGCGCCGTGCTGATGCTCTCGCTGTGGTCGTACTCGACCACGTTGCCGTTGGCGTCAATGGTCAGGCCGTGGATGGTGCGCACCAGGTCGAGGGCCGCGGGCGCCCCGACCAGTTTGATTAGCCTCCGCACCAGGGCGGTGAGGATATCGCGTGAGGGCATGGGTGGAACCCCTCGGCTGCGGACGCTCAGATGGCGAGGTCGAGGGCGGCGTCGAGCCGCTGCGACAGGCTCGGGCGCGTCTGCAAGGTCGGGCTTTGCGGGAGCAGCGGGATGGCGATCTGCAGACTGGTGCCCTGCCCGGGGCTGCTGGTGATCGTCAGGCTGCCGTCGAGGGCGTCAATCGTCTCGCGCATCAGGGCCAGGCCGTAGTGGCCCTCCCGGGGACCGCTCTGCGGGTCGAAGCCAACCCCATCGTCGGCCAGGCTGATCGTGAGCAGCTCGGGCGACCAGCCCATCGCCAGGTGCACATGCTGGGCGCGGGCGTGCTTGACGACGTTGTTCAGGGCCTCGCGGACGGCGCTGTAGAGGTGCTCGCAGGTGTGGGGCGAGAGCCAGGCCGGCTCGCCCTGCACGTCAATCTCGACGCTCAGGTCGGCGTTGCGCGCCGTGGCCCGCGCCAGCTCGCTGACCGCCTCGGTCAGGTTCACCTGCTCCCAGGCGCGCAGGATGGAGAGGTTGTTACGGATCTGCTCGTAGACGTCGGCGGCCACGTCGCGCATCGAGTCGAGCTTGCGGCGCACCGCCTCGTTGGCCACAAAGGACGAATCGTCGGCGAGCTGGTCGAGGCTCAGGTTGAGGTAGAAGACCTGCTGGGCCAGAGAGTCGTGGAGCTCCTGGGTGATGCGGCGGCGCTCGTGGGCCTGGGCCTCGCGGTAGACCCGGGCCGTCTCGCGGGTGTCCTCGATCGTGCGGGCGAGGGCCGCGGCGATCTCGGGGCCGAGGGAGCTGAGCAGCTCGAGGGCCTCGCCGTCGGGCTTCGCGCCCGGCTGCCAGCGCAGCTGGAGCACGCCCACCTGGGTCTGCTCGTGGACGAGCACGAGGCAGAGGTGCTGCTTGCGGGGGGCGCTCTCCTGGGCGAGGCAGCCCGCGCAGAGGCCGAGGCTCGACCCGCTCGCCACGGGCGACGTCTGGCAGGCCGCGCAAAGGCCAGGGGCGGCCTCGCCGCGGCGCGGGGCGGTGCTCGCGCCCGCGCTGCTCCACTCGGTGACGGACCTGAGCCGGAGCTGGTCGAGGTCGCAGACGAAGAGCGAGGCGTGCTCGACGGGCAGGATCGTCGCGGGGAAGCGCACCAGGAAGTAGGCCAGGTCGTAGTATTCGCGGTGCTCGCCGAGGCGCTGGGTGAAGTGCTGCCGGCGCTCGAGGTCGGCCTCGCGCTTGAACTGGCCGGCCATCTTCTGGGCGGCGAAGGTCAGCACCAGCCACGTGGTGATCGGCAGGATCAGCCCGTCGAGCAGCACCTCGTCGAGCAGGTGCAGTCCGACCGACTCGCCCTCGATCAGCTCGATCACCAGCGAGATCGGGATCGCGATTACCAGCACCAGCCAGCGCCACTGCAGCAGCAGCTGGATGTGCTCGCGCTCGTGCAGCCAGCGCCCTACGCTGCCCATGCTTCCCCCCTGAACCGTCTTCATACGCGCGGGCGCAGGCCCCGCGGCGCCCCGGATCAGGGCCGGTGGCGGACGCCGCCCGCGGGCGCAGCGAGGGTGGGCCGGGTGGCGGCACAACACCGACTGGCTGGCGACGCGCTCCCCTGGCGTTCTGGCCAACGCGCCCCGATTACGCTGTCCTTAAGCTAACTGTACGGTCTTTAGGTTGGATTTACTATAGAAAAAAACGTACGGTCTGTCAATAAGCCACAGCCGAGCGGGGAAAATACCCCGGTGTGGCCCGTATTTTCCCGCAGGGGCCGGCGGCCCGCAATTTCGGGTTTTCCGTAACGTTGTGCGGCAATAATTCCGGGCAGACTACGGTTCCCACAGACCCCCGTAGGGGTGTATGGTTGCCCAACCGGGGGGTACACCAGATCGGCGCTGCTAGGGGAGACGGCGGCGCCACATAGCTCAGGCTGCGGGTGCGCGTGGTCCCAGAAATTCGCTGGGTGCCTGGCGCCGCCTCATGCCTGGATCTGCGCCCCTCGCCGCCTATAAAACTCGGCGAAGGGCGCTTTTTGCTGCCGCGCGACCGAGCAACCGGAGGCCGGCAGTTCTTACATTCGGGGGGAACAATGAAAGAGATCCGCGCTCGTAGGGCCAGGCACCCCTGGCTGGTGCTGGCGATCCTGCTTTCCCTGACGCTGTCGAACCTGAGCTGGGCGCCGCAGGTCGCCCGCGCGGCCGCGTTCACGGTGAACAGCACCAGCGACTCGGTGGACATCAACCCGGGCGACGGCATCTGCGCCACCAGCGCGGGCGTTTGCACTGTGCGCGCCGCGGTGATGGAGGCCAACGCCTTCCCCGGCGCCGACACGATCAACATCCCCGCGGGCACCTACACGCTGCGCATCGCCACGGGCGGCGACGACGCGGCCTTCGGCGACCTCGACATCCTCGCCCCGCTGACGGTCGTCGGCGCGGGCGCGGGGGCGACCATCCTGAGCGGCGGCGACCCGCCGATCGGGGCCCCGCCAAACGTGCTGGCGGTGGACCGGCTCTTCGAGATCCACCCCACGGCGGGCAACGTCACCCTGCGCAACCTCGCCGTCCAGGGCGGCTGGAGCGCCGAGGACGGCGGCGGCATCTACAACGCCTCGCCGGGCACCCTGCGGCTGGAGAGCGTGGCGGTGACGGGCAACCACAGCGAGGTCGAGGGCGGCGGCATCTTCCACGATGCGGGCCGCCTGATCGTGACCGGCACCGCCGCGGCGCCGAGCAGCTTCGCCGACAACACCGCCCGCGCCGGCGGCGGCATCTACAGCACCGGCCTGATGAACGCCAACGGCGTGGCCACCCGGGTCGAGGTGGCCTTCGCCACGTTCAGCGGCAACAGCGCAGCCGTCGCCGGCGGCGCGATCGAGTCGACCGACCAGGGCCTGCTGACCGTCGCGGATAGTAGCTTCAGCGGCAACCACACCGAGGGCGAGGGCGGCGCTGTCGCGGCGACCTCGAAGGGCAGCGCCAGCTTCAACCGCGTCGCCTTCAGCGGCAACAGCGCCGCCGAGGGCGGAGGCGCGCTCTACATTGATACCGAGGGCCAGAGCACGCTCGCCAGCACCACCTTCAGCGGCAACAGTGCCGGCGCCCTGGACTCGTCGAACGTGCCCAACGAGGCAGCGGGCGGCGCGCTGTACATCGGCGGCTCGGGCGCCTCGGACGTAAGCAGCTCGACCTTCATCAACAACAGCGCCACGGGCGAGGGCGGCGCGATCGCGATCACCAACTTCGGCGCCGTCAGCCTCAGCGACAGCCTGATCGAGAACAACCAGGCCGGCGCGACCGGCGGCGGCGTCATGAACGGCGGCCGCGCCGTCAGCTTCACGCGCCTGATGATCCGCGGCAACCGGGCGGTCTCGGGCGGCGGCGCCGAGAGCCAGTCCACCGGCAGCTTCACGATCGTAGACAGCAGCTTCATCGGCAACACGGCCGAGAGCGGCGGCGGCTTCTCGAACGACGGCGACGGCACGCTGCGCATCACCCGCTCGACCTTCTGGGACAACCGGGCCCTGATCGGCACCAGCGAGGACAGCGGCGTCGGCGGCGGCATCTTCAGCCAGGGCGACGCGGCGGCCGAGTACGAGAATGTGACCATCGCGGGCAACATCGCCCAGACCCGCGCCGGCGGCATCTACATGGACGCCGACGCCGGGATCAGGGTGGTCAACAGCACCATCTCGGCCAACAGCGCCCCCGCGGGCAGCGGCGTGGCCGACGAGGGCACCAACTTCAACACCCCGGTGCCCAGCACCTCGGTGATCTTCCGCAACACCATCGTCGCCGGCAACCTCGGCAGCGAGAACTGCAACTTCGCCCTCGGCTCTGAGGGCGGCAACCTCGAGAATGGCGACTCGTGTATGTTCCGCGGCCCGCGCGACCGCGTGAACGCCAGCAGCGTCGGCCTGGACGCCATCGCCGACAACGGCGGCGCGACCATGACCATGGCCCTGCAGGAGGGCGGGCTGGCCATTGACGGCGGCGTGCTGCCCTGCCCGGCCACAGACCAGCGCGGCGTGGCCCGACCGCAGAACACCGCCTGCGACATCGGCGCCTACGAGGACACCGGGCCCTTCCCGCCGCCCGACCCCACCCCGCCCGACACGATCTTCCTGAGCGGCCCCGTCCAGGTGACCGAGGCCTACTCGGCTTTCTTCTTCACCGGCAGCGACAACTTCACGGCGGTGGAGGACCTGATCTACGAGTGCCGCCTGATCGAGACCGACCCGACCGAGCCGCCCGAGATCCCCGACCCGACCCAGCCGCCCGACCCCACCCTCGCCTTCCTGGCCTGCCCGACGCCCTGGCAGGTGCCGCTGGTCGAGGACGGCACCTGGACCTTCGAGGTGCGCGCGATTGACCGGGCCGGCAACGTAGACCCGTCCCCGGTGAGCTACACCTTCACGATCGCCGAAGACTTCACGCCGCCCGAGACCTTCCTGATCGAGACGCCGCCCGACCCGAGCGGCAGCGTGGCGGTCTTCACCTTCGGCGGGACGGACAATAGCACGCCCGAGCAGTTCCTCGAGTTCGAGTGCCGGCTCGACAGCTTCGACCCCCTGGCCTGGCTCGAGTGCAGCAACCCGGCGGTCTACGCGAACCTGACCCCAGGGCAGCACACCTTCCAGGTGCGCGCCGCCGACGCCTGGGACAACATTGACCCGAGCCCGGCCACCTACACCTGGACGGTCGGCGCGCCGACGACCTGCGACGCCGCCAACATCACGCTCTTCGCCGCCGAAGACACCTACATTGACGAGGGGCAGCCCCAGTTCACCTTCGGCTTCCTCGAGAACATGATCGTGCGCTCGGCCGCGCCCGGCAACGACGCCCGCGCCCTGCTGCGCTTCGACCTCCCGGCCGCCCTCTCCGACCTCACCGACTGCAGCCTGTCCTCGGCCACCCTGCGCCTGTACAGCTCGGGCGACTCGGGCCGCACCCTCGAGGCCGTGCCCCTCGCCGGGCCGTGGACGGCCAACCAGGTGACCTGGCTGAACCAGCCCGCCACCAGCGGCACGGCCGCCCTCGCCTCCTCGGGCTCGGGCTACCGCGGCTGGAACGTGACCGGCCAGGTCGCGGCCATGATCGCCGGCACGGCCACCAACTACGGCTTCATGATCCGCGACGGCGCCGAGGAGGACCCGGCGGGCGCCGCGCAGAGCTTCCTGGCCAGCGAGGCGGTGCGCGTGCCGCCCACGCCCCCGCAGCTGGTGCTGCGCTTCAGCGACACCGGCACCCCACCCCCGCCGCCGCCCGCGCCGACCGAGCCGGGGCCGGGCACCACCACGGTCTTCTGCGGCCAGGTGATCACCCAGAGCATCAGGCTGGCCAACGACCTGTTCGGCTGCATGGGCGAGGGCCTGGTGATCGGCGCCCACGACATCGTGCTCGACCTGAACGGTCGCACGATCAGGAGCGGGGCGATCATCGAGCCGGGCGAGGAGGACGGCCTGGTGGCCGGTATCCGCAACGCCGGCTACGACAATGTGGTGATCCGCAACGGCACCGTGCGCGGCTTCGGCTACGGCGTGCGCCTGCTGCCCGGCACGACCTACAACGTCGTCGAGGACATGACCCTGTTCGGCAACGTCAACGCCGGCGTGAACCTGCTCGACGCCGACAACGGCCGGGTGGGCAACACCGTCCGCGACAACTACTTCGAGGAGAACGGCTACGGCCTGCTGGTGGACGGCGGCTCGGAGAACAGCGTCTTCACCGGCAACCGCTTCTTCGGCAACGGCAACGTGGCGATCGAGCTCCACGACGCCAGCGGCCACCTGATCGAGTACAACAACATCAGCGGCCTGACCAAGAACCCGCTGCTCGACAGCGACGGCGCCCTCGACCTGTGGGGCTCGAGCGACAACATCATCCGGTACAACGAGCTGTCCGACACCGGCGACTCGGCCATCGCGCTGCTCGACGGCTCGAACAACAACCTGGTCGCCTTCAACAGCGTCACCCGGTCGAGCGACTCGGCGATCAGCGTCAGCGACTCCGACGGCAACGAGGTCCTGAACAACACGCTCTACCTGTCGGGCGGGGCCGGCATCAGCCTGGGCGACGCCAACGACAACGTGGTGCGCGACAACGACGTGCGCTTCAACCCGGGCGGCATCGAGCTGGCCGGCTCGTAGGGCAACCAGATCGAGAACAACAACGCCTCGTTCACCGGCTCGACCGGCATCGCCATGGAGGGCGGCACCAACAACGTCATCCTCAACAACCTGGCCAGCAACAACAACGCCGCGGGCATTTCGGTCGAGGCCG
>DAOLDO010000096.1:0-12163 GCA_035327325.1 Chloroflexaceae bacterium
CCATTGTGTGAGGTGTGAGTCGCTCGCTGCGCTCGCTCTGTGAGGTGTGAGCAGGGCCGCACCGGCGCGGAGCACACCTCACACCTCACACCTCAACGACAATGACGAAGGGCACACCAAGTGACCCACTAGGTTTCCACAGCACCCCTACTCGCAGCGGTCCAGCTCGGCGGGCACCGCGCAGGGCGGGGCCGTCTCCTCGGGCTCGTAGCGCGTGACCAGCTCGAAGAACTCGAAGTTGGGGGCGCTGGTGTCGGTCAGGCGCACCAGGGTCATCGGCTGGAGCAGCACGTGGTCCTCGGGGCGGACGGTGTAGCTGCCCTTGGGGCCCTCGAAGGTCATGCCCTCAAGGGCCGCGATCAGGCCCTCGGCCGCGGGGTCGCCGCCAGTGGCCTCGAGGGCCTGGACGAGCATGATCGCCGCGTTGAAGCCGCTCTCGGTGAACAGGTCGGGCGGGGTGCCGAAGCGCTCCTGGTGCTGCTCGACCAGCCAGCTGTTGACCTCATTGTCGAAGAGGCTGTAGTGGTAGACGCTGACGCCGACCGAGCCCTCGGCATCGGCGTAGCCCTGGGTCATGGTCTGGTTGTCGCCGAAGCCGGTGGCGACGGTCAGCGCGTCGAAGACGCCCAGCTGCTGCATCTGCTGGAACATCGGCACGAAGCCGGTGCCCGACCAGGTGACGATCAGCACCTCGGCGCCCGAGTCGAGGATCTGGTTGATGTAGGGGGTGAAGTCGGTGGTCTCGGGCGGGGCGAAGACGGAGCCGGCGCCCTCCTCGGTGTCGTTGATCACGAAGCTGCCGCCCAGGCCCTTGACGGTGTTGTAGAAGGCCGCCGCGGAGCCGCGGCCGAAGGCGTTGTCCTGCGAGATCTGCACGAAGTTCGTGCCGATCTCCATCAGGGCCGCGCCCATGGTCAGGGCGTCCTGGCCGCTGGTGCGGCCGGCGCGGAAGACGTAGGGGCTGAAGTTCTCGCCGGTGAGGGCGGGCGTGGCGGCCGGGGCGCTGATATAGACCACCTCGTTCTCGGCGGCCACGCCTGCGATGGCCAGGGCCACCGGCGAGCTGGGCGAGCCGACGAGGACCTGGGCCCCGTCGCTCTCGATCGCCTCGCGGGCGAGCGAGACGCCGGTCTCGGGGTTGCTGGCGGTGTCCTTGACCACCACCCGGATCGGGCTGCCGGCCACCTGGCCCGTGCCGTCCGTGGCGTAGTCGAGGCCGAGCTCGAAGCCGCGCTCGAGCATGGGCCCGTAGATGGCGAGCAGGCCCGAGGCGTCGGTCATCATGCCGACCACGATCTCGTCGCCCTCGGCGGCGGGCGCGGCGGTCGGCTGGGCGTCTGCGGCGGTGGGCTCGGCGGCGGCGGTGGGCTCGGCCGGGGCGGCGGTGGGCTGCTCGGCGGCGGGCGCGCTGGTCGGCGGCTCGGCCGGCGCCGTGGTGGGCTGGGCCGCGGGCGCGCCGCCGCAGGCCGCCAGAAGCAGCGCCAGGGCGGTCAGCAGGGCCACGAGCGTCCAGCGGGCGTTGCGTGCGGGTCGGTTCATCGGGTCTCTCCTGTGGTCTGCGGTACGATCCTGCGGGGGCCGGCCCCCGGGTAGCAATCAGTGCTGGAGGGGCGCGGCGCGCCGCGCCCGAACGAGGCCGCGGGGCGCCACCCGCCCGGTCCCGTCAGCCCTCGGCGCCAACACAGTCGGCGACGAGCACGAGGGCCTCGCCGGTGGCGATCGCGCGCCCGCCCGCGCCGCGGCATGTGGTGGCCAGGTTGACCAGGGCCTTGTCGGGGCGCACGCGGGTCACCTCGACGCGGGCGGTCAGCTCCTCGCCCGGCAGGGCCGCGGCGTGGAAGCTCAGGCGCTGGCGCAGGTAGTTGGTGCCCGGCCCGGGCAGCCTGGTGCCGAGCAGGTGCGAGAACAGGGCCCCGATCAGCGGCTCGGGCACCGCCCCGGCGGCCCGCCCGTCGCCGGTCAGCGCGGCGTAGGCCGCCAGTTCGTCCCGGCCGAAGGCCCGCCGCGCCTCGGCGACCATGCCGGTGGTGAAATCAGGCGTCATTGCTGCTCCTCATTGGCGGGGGCGAGGGGGGGACTGGTTCCCCCGCACCTGGGTGACGTCTCCTGTCGAGGAAGGCGGCCATGCCGCGCTCGGCCTCGGCCTCGCCGATCTGGGCCACGAAGGCCAGGCGCTCGGCCTCGAGGGCCGCGGCGATCTGGGCGGTGTCGCCCCAGAGCAGCCGGCGGGCCCGCCGCACGCTGCCCGGCAGCTGCCCGGCGATGCCGTGGGCCACGGCCAGGGCCTCCTCACGGATGCTGGCCGCCGGCACGAGCCTGCTGGCCAGGCCCCAGACCACGGCCTCCTCGGCGGCGATCGGGCGGTCGAGCAGCAGGGCCTCGGCGGCGCGCCGGCGGCCCACCAGGGCCGGCAGCAGCGTCGCCCACCCCCCGTCGGGGCTGAAGCCCACCGTGGTGTAGTAGGGCGTGAAGCTCGCCCCCGGCGCCGCCAGCACGATGTCCGCGCCCAGCACCAGCCCCAGGCTCCCCCCGGTGACGATGCCGTGGACGGCGGCCACCACCGGCATCGGCAGCTCGATCAGGGCCAGGATGGCCCTGTTGAGCAGCCCCACCAGCTCGGCCGCATAGGTGGCCCGGTCGGCGCTCGCGTAGAAGCCCCGCACATCGCCGCCGGTCGAGAACGAGCGCCCGTTGGCCTGGAGCACGACCGCCCGCAGCTCCGGGCGGGCCCGTAGCCCCTCGAGGGCCGCCAGCAGCTCGCCCAGCAGCTCGGGCACAAGGCTGTTGTGGCGCTCCGGCCGGTTCAGGGTTAGCGTCGCCACGTCGCCGTCGCTCGCCAGCTGGACCAGGTCGCTCATCTACTCGCTCCAGCTCAGGGTCGTCGCGCCCCGGCAGACCATCTCGCCGTCGGGCCGGGTGACCGTCGCCTCGACCAGGGCCCGCCGCGCCTCTGCGTCCACCTCGGCGGCGCGCAGGGCGATGCGCAGCGGCTCGCCCGCGTAGGTAGGCGCGGGGAACACCAGCTCCTGTGCGAGGTGGGCCGCGCCGGGGGCCGCCTCGGCCAGCGCCGCGCAGAGCAGGCCGTAGAGCAGCATGCCGTGGCTGACCGTGCGCCCGAAGCGGGTGCGTGCCGCGAACGCCGGGTTGACATGGATGGGGTTGTCGTCGCCGCTCAGGGCGGCGAAGGCGTCGAAGTCGCCCTGGGTCAGGGTGCGCTCGAAGGTGAAACTGTCGCCGTGGGCGAGCATACGCGCTCCTCTACTCACCGTGGGCCGCCTTCAGCTCGGCGCGGTTGATTTTGCCGAGGGAGTTGCGCGGCAGGGCGTCTACGAACACCGCCGAGCGCGGCGTCTTGTAGCGGGCCAGCCGCCCCTCGCACCAGGCCAGGAGGGCCGCGGCGTCCAGCTCGGCGCCGGGGCGCAGGGCCACGACCGCCCGACCCACCTCGCCCCACTGGGCGTCGGGCACGCCGATCACGCAGACCTCGGCGACCGCCGGGTGCTGGGCGAGGGCGGCCTCGACCTCGGCGGGGTAGACGTTGAGGCCGCCGCTCTTGTACATCTCCTTGCTGCGCCCGACCACGTAGGCCAGCCCCGCCTCGTCGCGCACCGCCAGGTCGCCCGTGCGGAACCAGCCGTCGCTGAAGGCCTCGGCGGTGGCTTCGGGGCGGCCCCAGTAGCCCGCGAAGACGTTGGGGCCCCTCAGCCAGATCTCGCCCGCCTCGCCCGGGCCCGTCTCCTCGCCCGCCGGGGACACGAAGCGCGCCTCGGTGAAGAAGGCCGGCCGGCCGATGAAGCCGGCCTGGCCCGTGCCGGCCTCAAACTCCTCGGGCTCGAGCATAAACGCCGTGGGCGAGGTCTCGGTCAGCCCGTAGCCGCCGCCGAAGGGCAGCCCGCGCTCGCGGAAGGCCGCCACGACCTCGAGCGGGCAGCGGTCGCCGCCGTTGTAGAAGATCCGCACCGAGCCGAGATCGGCCGTGGCGAAGCGCGGCGCCGCGGCCAGGGCCTGGAAGATCGCCGGCACCCCCATCACGACGCTCACCCGCTCGCGCTCGATCAGGGCCAGGGCCTCGTCGGGGTCGAAGCGCCGCGGCAGCACCACCCGCGCGCCCAGCAGCAGGGCCGGCAGGGTGAACAGCCCCAGGCCGCCCACGTGGACCATCGGCAGCAGGGTGATCATGGTGTCGTCGGCGGTGAGCCGCAGGGGGATGATGTCGTTCATCGCGTTCCAGAACTGGTTCGCGTGGGTGAGCAGGGCCCCCTTCGGCTTGCCCGTGGTGCCCGAGGTGTAGACCATCAGCAGCGGCGACTTCCACGACACATGCGGGCCTGGCTCTGTCTCGGGCTGCCCCGCCAGCAGCGCGGCGAGCGCGTCGGCGCCGGCGGGCGGCTCGCCGTCCAGCGCCACCAGCCCCACGCCCTCCTGCTCAGCCAGGGCCGCGGCCTGGGCCGCCTGCTCGGCCGTGAAGAGCACCAGGCGCGCGCCGCTGTCGCCCACCTGGTAGGCCAGCTCGGGCACGGTCAGGCGGTGGTTGAGCATCACCGCCACGGCCCCGAGCTTGCCCAGGCCGAAGAGGGCCGCCAGCAGCTCGGGCGTGTTGAGGGCCAGCAGCCCCACCCGGTCGCCCGGGCCGACGCCGCGGGCGCGCAAGGCGTGGGCGGCCCGGTTCGCCAGGGCGTTCAGCTCGCCGTAGCTGTAGCTGCGCCCGGGCGCGGTGATCGCCACCCTGCCCGGGTGGAGCGCGGCGTGCCGCGCAAGCCAGTAGCCGATCCCGTAGCTCATAGGGCCCTCCGCCGAGGACAATGCGGTTGCCGGCCACCCTGGTCGTAGGATGGTGGAACGCATGCCGCGCCATTTCACCACGAAGGCCACGAAGCTCACGAAGGTGCGAGCGGCGCCGAGGCGCTACGAGTACGTCCGAGCCGAGTGAGCGGCTCGAGCGGGCCGGGCGAGCGCTGTGGCTCTCCAGGCCTTCGTGCCCTTCGTGGTGCCATTGTCCCCTCTCGTTGGTCGCCTACGCGCCCTGGAGCAGCGCGTGGAAGGCGCCGTTGAACTCGGCCGGCTTCTCGAGGTAGGGCGTGTGGCCGCAGTCGGCCAGCTCCAGCTCGCGGTAGCTGCCGCCGGCCTCCTCGTAGCGCTGCAGGAAGCGGCGCGTCTGGCGCTTCATCGGCTGGGGCGGGTAGACCTCGTCGCCAGGCCAGCCCGGGATGGCGCCCAGCTTGCCCAGGGTGCCGATCTCGAACAGGCTCATATCGCTGACGATCTGGTCGTCCGCGCCGTGGATCCAGAGCACCGGCGGTTTGTGGCCCGCGCCGAGGATGCGCTCGATCGTGTCGCCCAGGTACTTCGGCGAGATGGCGTTGTTGGGCCCCAGCACGCCGGGGCCGACGCCCGGCCAGTTCTCCGAGGGCACCATGTCGCCCGGGTGGTGGTCAGGGGCGACCCTGATGCTCATCATGCTGGTGAGCAGCTCCTCCTCGCGGGCGGGGCGGAAGGGCGGCTTCCAGTAGTAGGTGTTCATGATCACGCGCGGCGAGGTCTGCGGGTTCTCCTCGCCGCGGTCCTGCTCGCCCTCGCGGCGCGCGAACTCGGCGTTGACCAGGCCGCCGCCCGAGCCGGCGAAGTCGGGCCAGGTCGGCGTGCCGTCCACATCCTTGGTGCCGCCGAAGCCGTAGGGCGAGCCTGTGGCGACCACGGTCACGGTGAGCAGGCGCGCGGCCGCCGCGGCCATGATCGCCCAGACCACCGAGCCGCCGAGGGAGTGGCCGACGAGGTGGAAGCGCTCGAGGCCCAGGGCGTCGGCCAGGGCCAGCACGTCGTCGGCGAAGTCGCCGCAGCCGCGGGTCGCGTCCACCGGCTTGAACTCCGTGTCGCCGTAGCCGCGCAGGTCGGGCGCGACGGCGCGGAAGCCCGCCGGCAGGGCGAGCATGGTCTCCTCCCAGTAGGTGGCCGAGGAGTTGTTGCCGTGGACGAAGACCACCGGCGCGCCGTCGGCCGGCCCGCTGAACAGGGCGTGCTGCCGCAGCCGCGCCGTCTCGACCATGCGTGACTCGATTCCCGGGAGAGTGGGGATGCTGCTCACTGGGGGCTCCTCTTACTCGTCGCTGAGATACCGGCGCGTCAGCGCCTGCTTGTCGATCTTGGCGGCGGCGGTCTTGGGCAAGGGCTCGGCCTGGACGAACACGCGGCGGGGCAGCTTGTAGCGGGCCAGGCGCTCGCCCGCGAAGGCGAGCAGGGCCTCGGGGTCAACGGCATGGTCGGCCCGCGGCACCACCACGGCCCAGCCCACCTCGCCCCAGCGCTCGTCGGGGGCCGCGATCAGGGCGGCCTCGGCGACCCCGGCGTGGGCGCAGAGCACACTCTCGACCTCGGCCGGGTAGATGTTCTCGCCGCCCGAGATGATCACGTCCTTCGAGCGGCCCACGATCGTGAAGTAGCCCTGGGCGTCGCGGCGGGCCAGGTCGCCTGTGCGCAGCCAGCCCTCGGGCGTGATCGCCTTCGCGGTCTCCTCGGGGCGGCCCCAGTAGCCCTTGCAGACGTGGGGGCCCCGCACCCACAGCTCGCCTACCTGGTCCGGGCCGAGCTCGGCGCCCGCCTCGTCCACCACCTTCGCGTCTATGAAAAAGAGCGGCAGGCCCACCGCGCCCGGCTTGCGCCGCACGTCGGCCGGCGGCAGCCAGAAGGTGTTGGGGCCGGCCTCGGTCAGCCCGTAGCCGGTCTTGAAGTCCACCCCGCGGCGCCAGAACTCCTCGAAGATCGGCATGGGGCAAGGCGCGCCCCCGCTGATCACCAGCTTGAGCCGGGCGAAGTCGGCCTCGGCCCAGCGCGCGTGCTGCTGCAGCGCCGCGAACATGGTCGGCACGCCGAAGAAGATCGTCACCAGGCCGCCGTCGATCAGGTCGAAGACCTGCCCCGCGTCGAAGCCCTTGCAGACCACCGAGGCCCCGCCGGCCAGCACCAGCGGCGCCGTGAAGACGTTCAGCCCGCCGGTGTGGAAGAGGGGCGTGTTGAGGATGGCCGTGTCGCCCGCGTCCAGGCCCCAGCTGGCGACCGTGTTGACCGCGTTGAATGCGATGTTGCCGTGGGTGAGCACGGCGCCCTTCGGCAGGCCCGTGGTGCCGCCGGTGTAGCAGATCACCCAGGGGTCGTCCCAGCCGAGCTCGACGGGCGGCACGGGTTCGGCGCAGGCGTCGCGGGCGGCCAGCGCGGCGTCCCCAGCGTCGGCCAGGGTGCCCGCGTCGAGGGCCAGCCAGCGCCGCACCGAGGGCGCCTCGCCGCGCAGCTCGCGGGCCATGGCGGCGAACTCGGGGCCGTAGGCGAAGACCGAGGGTGTCCCGTCGGCTAGCAGGCCCGCCAGCTCGGCCCTGGTCAGGCGCCAGTTGAGCGGCTGCAGCACCGCGCCGAGCTTGCCGCAGGCGAACCAGAGGTCGAGGAAGGCCACGCAGTTGTAGGCCAGGATGGCCACGCGGTCGCCGCGCGCCACGCCCAGGCGCCGCAGCAGGGCCGCCGTGCGCGTCGCCGCCGCGTCCCACTCGCCGTAGCTGATCGGCCGCATCCCGTCCTGGGCGTCATAGAGGGCCGTGCGCTCGGGCGAGAGCCCCGCCCTACGTCCGAGCCAGTCGCCGAGGTGCATGTGGAGCGGCGCCGTCACGCTGGCCCCCACTGGACGCAGGCGGCGGCCCAGGCGTAGCCGATCCCGGCGGCCACCATCAACATCAGGTCGCCGTCGCGCAGCCGCCCGGTCGCCAGGCCGCGCGCGATCGAGAGCATCTGGTCCTGCTGGCCCACGTGGCCCAGGTCGCTGAGGTAGCAGCTCTGCTCCTCGCGCAGGCCCAGCTCGGCCAGCACGTGGTCGTGGGCCGAGCGCTTCATGTGCAGCAGGTTGAGGTAGCCGATCTCGGCCCTGGCCCGGCCGCTCTTCGCCAGGGCCTCGTCGGCCACGCGGAGGAAGTTGGCCATGGAGACCGGGTCGAGGCGGCGCTTCATGCCCTCGGGGTCGGGCACGTCGAGCCTGAAGCGGCCCTGCTCGAGGGCCTCGGGGGTCAGCGGCTCGACCGTGCCGCCGACGGGCACGACCACGTCGAGCGAGAAGGCGCCGTCGGCCAGGATGCTGGTGCCGAGCAGCCGGTTGCGGGCGTGGCCGCGGCGCAGGATCATGGCCCCGCCGCCGCAGCTCAGGTTGATCATGAAGCGCGAGCGGGGGTTGGCGTAGTCCACCAGGTCGCCGTTGCGGTAGCCGCCGGCGATCAGCACGGTGTTGACGGCGGGGTCGGCGGCGATCAGGCCGCGGGCCAGCTGCATGGCGGCGATGGTGGTGCCGCAGCGCATCTGCACGTCGATCGCCCAGGCCCGCCTGGCCCCGATGTCGTGGGCCAGCTTGATCCCCGCGGTCCAGAGCGGGTACTCCTTCCACTCCTCGGTGGTGCAGAGCACGACGTCAATCTCGTCGGGGCTGACGCCGCCGCGGGCCAGGGCCTCCTCGGCGGCCCAGACGGCCATGGCGTTGGTGTGGTCGCGCGGGCCGGGCACGGGCTTGCGCTCGAGGCCGAACTTGCGCACGACGACATCCTCGGGGATGCCGGCGCGGCGCGCGATCTCGCCCGCCGAGATGAAGGTCGCCGGCACGTAGGTGCCGACAGCTACGATGCCGATGGGCTGCGCGTCCATTGCCTGCTCCGGCGCTGCTCGCTGCGCCATATGATGCCTGGGACGGGTGTGGGGCCGAGCATACAGGGGCAGGGTTGCGCGGCGGTTACAAATTAGTTACACCAGCTGAGGTGTGAGGTGTGATTCTGCTGTTAGCGGCTCGGCTCACACCTCACAGAGCGAGCGACAGCGAGCGGCTCACACCTCGCCCGCGGCGGGCAGCGCGGTGCCAGTCTCCCTGATGCGGTGGTATAGGTCGGCGGTCTCGGGCGAGGGCTCGACGCCCAGCTCGTCGCGCAGGGCCTCGGCGCAGCGCTGGTAGGCGCGCAGGGCCAGGGCGCGGTTGCCCTGGCGGGCCTGGGCAAGCATGAGCAGGCGGTAGGCCCGCTCGTGGCAGCGGTCGCGGGCCAGCATGCCCAGGCTGAGCTCGGCCGCCTCGTCGTAGCGGCCCTGGGCGAGCAGCGCGGCGGCCAGCCGGTCGGCGCCGCGCAGGTAGAGGGCCAGCAGGCGCTCGCGCTCGGCGGCGGCCCAATCGTCGTACAGGGCCTCGGGCAGGTAGTCGCCCAGGTAGAGGGCCAGAGCCTCAGCGAGGACCGCCGCGCCCCGGGCGTGCTCCCCCGCGTCGAGCAGGGCCAGGCCGGCGGCGACCCCCTCGGCGAAGGCGGCGCCGTCGAGCCACAGGTCGGCCTCGGGGCGCAGCCTGTAGGCGCTGCCGTCGCGGGCGACGAAGGCGGCCGGCGCGTCGGCGGAGCGCCCGGGCTCGAGGGCCTTGTTCAGGGCGTTGAGGGCCACCTTGAAGTCGCGCCCCGCCGCCTCGGGGGCCAGCTGGGGCCACAGCAGCTCGCAGATCTCGTCGCGCTGCATCCAGCGGCCGCGGCGGGCCACCAGCAGCTGGAAGAGCTGGCGGGCCTTGTCGCGCTGCCACTCGCGGGCCTCGACCTCCTGGGCGCCGCGCCAGACCTGGAACCCGCCCAGGGTGCGCACGCGCAGCTGGTAGCCCGGGTGGTGCTGGGACTCGGCCAGGCCCATGCCCGCGAGGACGCGCCCGGCGTACTCGGCGTGGGCGGGGCGGGCGCGGGCCTCGATCAGCAGGGGCGCGGCCCGCCGCGGGTCGGGCGGGCCCAGCAGGGTCGGCCCGGCGAAGAGGAAGTCGTAGCCGTGGGCGGCGCACAGGCCCAGGGCGTCATCGAGGCAGGCGGCCGCGTGGGCCGGCTGGCGCAGCTCGGCGTGGGCCAGGGCCAGCCACAGGCGCGTGGCCGCCCGCCCGAAGCTGTCGCCGCAGGCGCGGAAGCTGAGCAGCACCCGGCCCAGGCGCTCGAGGCTCTCGCCGGCGCGCCCGGCCAGCACCAGGCTCGCCGCCAGGCTCAGCTCGATCATGGCGGCGATCCACTGGTCGCCCGCCCACACGGCCACCTCCAGTCCCTCGCGGGCGGCCTGGGCCGCGGCCTCCAGGTCGCCGCCGAAGCCGTGGGCGCGGGTCAGCCCCCACATGGCCTCGGCGCGGATACGGCGCACGGCCAGCCTGTCGCCCAGGGCGATCGAGCGCTGGTAGCAGCTGATCGCCTCGTCGCGGGCAGCGGCAGCGCCCCAGGCGGCCGCCCGCAGCTGCAGGGCGTGACCGCGGCGGGTGTGGGCCACGGCGGTGATGAAGGGCGACCCGAGGCGCTCGCCGATCGCCAGCCCCTCGTCCGCCAGGGCGGCCGCCCGCGCCACCTCGCCGCGGAAGCTGTGGATGAGCGAGAGCACCAGCACCGTCTCGCGGTGCCCCCTGGGCGCGTAGGGCTCGCCCCGCTCGGCCGCCCGCCGCTCCTCCGCGGCCCAGCCCTCCAGGGTCGCCCTGGCCTCGTCGAGCCGGCCCGTGCGCAGCTTCACCCGCACGGTCAGCAGGTCCTCCGTCGGACCCTCCTCGCGCAGGGCCCGGGCCTCCGCCCGCAGGGCCTCGGCCTCAGCCGGCTTGCCCATGTTGAGCTTGTTCTCGGCCAGCAGCTCGAGCAGGCGGGCGCGCGCCGCCCGGTCACCCGCGCCGTCGCTCAGGGCCAGGGCCTCCTGCAGCAGGCTCTCGGCCTGGGCCGGGCGCACCTGGTCGAGGTAGACCAGGGCCTGGCCGCGCAGGGCCCGCCCGAGCCCCGCGTTATCGGCCCGAGCCCGCGCCGCGGCCTCGGCCTGAGCGTACCACGAGAGGGCCTCGTCAAAGCGCGAGCGCAGCCTGTAGAGGTCGCCCAGCAGGGTGTGCAGCCGCGGCCGGCGCGCCACGGCGTCCGGCGGCAGCGCGTCAATCCAGCCGGCCAGGGTATCGAGGTGCCCCGCCAGCAGCGCCGCCTCGCCCGCCGCCTCGATCGCCCGGGCGGCCTCCTCGTGGGCGCCCGCCGCCAGCCAGTGATAGACGGCCTCCTCGCCCTCGCCCCGCGCCGCGAAGTAGGCCGCGGCCAGCCTGTGGCCGTCGGTCGCCGTCGGCCCCAGCTGCTGCCGCAGGAACTCGTGGAAGACGTGGTGGTAGCGGTAGTGCTGCTCGCCAAGCTCGACCACGAACAGGTCGCGGTCGCGCAGCAGCCGCAGCAGGGCCGCGCTATCGCCCGCCCGCCGCACCGCGTCGCAGGCGTCCGGCGTCAACTCGCGCAGCACGGCCGTCTCGCGCAGGAAGGCGGCCACCGCCGGCGGCTGCTGCCCCAGCACATCGCTCGCCAGGTAGTCAAACAGGGCCCCGAGCGAGTCGGCCCGGCCCGCCAGCAGGTCTGCCACGCCGCGCGCCGGGCTGCCCCGCAGCCCCTGCCAGACCAGCTGCAGGGCGATCGGCCAGCCCTCGGTGTGGAAGGCCAGGGCCGCCAGGTCGCCCTCATCCAGGGCCACGCCGTAGACCTCGCGGAACAGAGCGCCGATCTCGGCCTCGCTGAAGGCCAGGGCCTCGCGGCTCAGCTCCAGCACCTCGCCGCGGGCCCGCCAGCGCACCAGCTCGCTGCCCGGCAGCGGGTAGCGGCTGGCCAGCACCACATGGAGGTCTGCCGGGGCGTAGGTGATCAGCCGCTCGGTCAGGGCCTTCACCTCGGGCGAGGCGGCCACGAAGTGGTAGTCGTCGAGCACGAGCAGCGTCGGCCCGGCCACCGCCCGGTCGAGGGCGCCGAGCAGCGCGTCGAGGGCGTACGTCCAGCCCGCGCCCTCCGGCGCGCCTTCCTCCAGCGCCGCCGCCGGGGCGTCCGAGAGGCCCGGCAGCCCCGCCGCGCAGGCGGCGATCAGGTAGGCCAGGAAGACCTGCGGGTCGCCGTCGCCCGCGCCCACGCTGTACCAGCACAGCGGCGCCCCCGCCTCGGCCAGGGCCGTCAGCGCCGTGGTCTTGCCGTAGCCCGTGCCCGCCTGCACGATCGTGACCCTGTAGTCCAGGGCCTCGCGCACGCGCGCGGCGAGCCCCGGCCGGCGCAGCAGGCGCCTGTGGGGGCGGGGCGGGCTGACTTTCGCGAGCAGCAGGGGCGGGCGGCCCCTAGGCAAGGCTGAAGGCTGAAGGCTGAAGGCTGAAGGCCGCGCG
>DAOLDO010000097.1:0-11991 GCA_035327325.1 Chloroflexaceae bacterium
CGGGGGGGTGGGCGCGGGCGACTACACCCGCTCGCTCCGCCCGGAAGAGGAGGACGGGGGCGCCGGCCTGGAGGCGGGGGCCCCCGCCCCGGCCGGCCCGCCGCGCCGGAGCGTGCCCGCCGACGAGGACCGGCTCGGCCTGCCGCGCTACGGCCTGGTCGCGTTCCGCAAGAGCGGCGGGCTGCGTTTCGCCTCGCGCGGCTTCGTCGTCTACCGCTCGGGCTGGGTCGTCCCCCTGGAGGGCACCGGGGGCCGTCCGCGCCACATGACCCGCGAGGCTCTGGAGGCCCTGGAGGCGCTGCTGCTGCGCAGCGGTATGAGCCGCCGGCGCCACCAGCAGGTCAGGGGCACCCGCGACGGCTACGCCTATGAGATCACGGCGCGCTACGGCGGCCGCACCCGCTACGCCGAGGCCGAGGATGGGGCCATCCCCGACGAGCTGCGCCGCCTGATCGAGGTGCTGCAGCGGCTGATGCCCAGGGGGTGAGGCTTGCTCGCTGCGCTTGGGCGCCAGGGTGACGCTCGGGCGCTTGGGCCCTCGTTGGGGTGAGCCCTCACTGCGTTCGCGCGGGTGACCCGGACAGGGCGAGCGGAGCGAGCGTCACCCCGCGAGCGGAGCGAGCGTCACCCCGCGAGGCGCAGCCGAGCCTCACCCCCTCACTCCCGCACCAGCTCCCGGCTAATCACCAGGCGCTGGATCTCCGAGGTGCCCTCGTAGATCTCGGTGATCTTGGCGTCGCGGAAGAAGCGCTCGACGGGGTACTCCTTGGAGTAGCCGTTGGAGCCGTGGAGCTGGATGGCCTTTGTGGCGACCCACATGGCCGTCTCCGAGGCGAAGAGCTTGGCCATCGAGGCGTCCTTGGCGTAGTCGAGGCCGTTGTCCTTGCGCCAGGCCGCCTCGTAGGTGAGCAGGCGGGCCGCCTTGATGCGCGTGGCCATGTCGGCCAGGGTGAAGCCGACGGCCTGGAACTCGTGGATGGGCTTGCCGAACTGCTCGCGCACCTTGGTGTAGCCGAGGGCGGCCTCGTAGGCGCCCTGGGCGATGCCGAGGGCCTGGGCCGCGATGCCGATGCGGCCCGCGTTCAGGATGGTCATGGCGATCTTGAAGCCCTGGCCCTCCTCGCCGAGGCGGCGCCACGCGGGCAGGCGGTAGCCGTCGTAGGCCATCTGGCAGCTGTGGGCGCTGCGGATCCCCAGCTTGTTCTCGACCTTGACGATGCTGCAGCCCGGCGCCTTGGTGTCCACCAGGAAGGCGGTGATGCCCTTCACGCCCTTCGACGGTTCGGTCAGGGCCATCAGGATGATCATGTCGGCGTGGTCGCCGTTGGTCACCCAGTTCTTCACCCCGTTGATCACGTAGTGGTCGCCGTCGCGCACCGCCGTGGTCTTCTGGGCGGCGGCGTCCGAGCCGGCCCCCGGCTCCGAGAGCGAGAAGGCGCCGAGCATGCGGCCCGCGGCCAGCGGGGCGAGCAGCTCGCGCTTCTGCTCCTCGCTGCCGAACTTCTCGAGGCCGTAGCAGACCAGCGAGTTGTTCACCGAGGCGATCACGCCGAGGGAGGCGTCCACGCGGCTCAGCTCCTCGATCGCGATCGCGTAGGAGATGTAGTCGAGGCCAGCCCCGCCGTACTCCTCCTTGACGGCCACGCCGAGCAGGCCCAGCTCGCCCATCTTCTTCACCAGCTCGCCCGGCCAGATCGCCTCCTCGTCGCGCTGTGCGACCGTCGGCCCGGCCTCTTTCTCGACGAACTGGCGGACCATATCGCGCAGCATCTGCTGGTCTTCGCTCAGCTGGAACTCCATGGTGCCCTCCTCGCGGCGCGCCGCGCTCTCCCGGCTCTGTGCCCCTATTCTACGCCAGAAGCACCCCGGCGGCAACTGCCCCCCGTCGCCCAAGTTTGTACAAAATGTACAAATAGAATAGTCATTGCGTTGTTGCTTTTGCACAAGGGCCGGGCTATAATCAAGGCGACACGCGACAACGCCGTCGCATTCCCCGCGGCAGTCAACGGCGCCGGCCTCAGGGGTCTTGACGATGAGACACAGCAGAAGGAGCCACCCCATGCGCAACGGCAGCTACGAGCACAGCACGGTCGAGACGGTCGCCCAGAAGCTCCCCGAGGCCCGCGCCTATCTGCGCGAGGCGCGTATTGATACGACGAGCCGCCTCTTCCTGCGCGACGCCGCGGCCGCCGCCTCGGTCGAGCCCGACGAGCTCCTCGCCCAGATCGAGGCCCGCCTGCGCCGCCAGGCCGCCCGCGCCGCTCGCCCCGCCGAGGCCGCTCGCCCCGCCGAGGCCGCCCGCCCCGCCGACCCCGAGCGCGAGTTCATGCTCATCTAGGCGCCCCCGGCACCTCGGGCCCCTCCGTGAGGAGGGGCTTTTTTTTATGCCGGAAGACCCTTGACAGACGCGCGTCGAAGTGTTATTTTAGGCAAGGCTAAACTTTCGTTGTGGCACGACAAATGCAAAACTCATCCGGCACGGAGGATGTATGCGGCGACTGTTGATCTTCACCCTGGCACCAATCATGGCCCTGCTGCTGGCCGCCTGCGCGCCCGCCGCGCCGGGCGCCGGCGGCCCACTCAATGTGGTCGCGACCACCGGCCAGATTGGCGACGCCGTGCGCTTCATCGGCGGCGACGCGATCGGGGCCCGCACCCTGCTCGGCCCCGGCATTGACCCCCACACCTACGTGGCCACCGAGGGCGACCTGCGCACCTTCCAGAACGCCGACGTGATCTTCTACAACGGCCTGCACCTCGAGGCCCAGATCGAGCGCGTGCTCGAGCAGATCGGCCAGCGCACCGACGCCACCGTGGTCGCCCTGGGCGACGGCCTCGACGAGGCCAGCCTGCTCAGCTGGGAGCCCGAGAACGGCTTCCCCCACGACCCCCACGTCTGGAACGACGTGCAGCTCTGGAAGGGCGTGGTCGAGCAGATCGGCGCCACCCTGGCCGAGGCCGACCCGGCCAACGCCGAGCAGTTCCGCAGCAACACCCAGTCGTACCTGGCCCAGCTCGACGAGCTCGACGCCTACATCAGGGCCGAGGCCGCCCGCATCCCCGCCGAGCGCCGGGTGATTGTGACCGCCCACGACGCCTTCGGCTACTTCGCCCGGGCCTATGATTTCGAGGTCGAGGCCATCCAGGGCATCAGCACCGAGGCCGAGGCGGCCACCGCCGACATCCAGGCCATCGCCCGCCTCGTGGTCGAGCGCCAGGTGCCCGCGATCTTCGTCGAGAGCACGATCTCGCCCCGCACCGTCGAGGCCGTCCAGGAGGCCGTGCGCGCCGCCGGCCACGAGGTCGCCGTCGGCGGCCAGCTCTACTCCGACGCCCTCGGCGCCGCCGACGGCCCCGCCGGCACCTACGTCGGCATGATGCGCAGCAACATTGACACCCTGGTCGGCGCCCTGGCCGGCTAGACGTAAGGGCGCCCCGGCGTGGGCGCCCACGCCGGGGCGCCCCGACGCCAACTACAGGCCAGCCTGGGCCTCCCTGGCGCAAACGAAAGACGGACGTGTATGAACGCACTCGAGATCGCCGACCTTACCGTCGCCTACAGCGACAAGCCCGTCCTCTGGGACGTAGACCTGGCCGTGCCCGCGGGCACGCTCATGGCCATCGTCGGCCCCAACGGCGCGGGCAAGACCACCCTGATCAAGGCCACCCTCGGCCTGGTGCGCCCCGCCGCCGGCCAGACCCTGATCTACGGGCGCCCCTACGCCGAGCAGCGCCGCCTGGTGGGCTACGTGCCCCAGCGCGGCAGCGTTGACTGGGACTTCCCCACCAGCGTGCTCGACGTGGTGATGATGGGCCGCTACGGCAGCCTGGGCTGGCTGCGCCGCCCCGGCCGCAAGGAGCGCGAGCAGGCCCTCGCCGCCCTCGAGAAGGTGCGCATGGCCGAGTTCGCCGACCGCCAGATCAGCCAGCTCTCGGGCGGCCAGCAGCAGCGGGTCTTCCTCGCCCGCGCCCTGGTGCAAGACGCCGAGATCTACTTCATGGACGAGCCCTTCCAGGGCGTGGACGCCGTCACCGAGCGCGCGATCGTCGCGCTGATGCGCGAGATGCGCGCCGCCGGCAAGACGGTCGTGGTCGTCCACCATGACCTGCAGACGGTGCCCGAGTACTTCGACTGGGTCGCCATGATCAACGTGCGCCGCATCGCCGCCGGGCCCGTCGCCGAGGTGTTCACCGAGACCAACCTGCGCGCCACCTACGGCGGCCGCATCGCCTTCCTCGGTCACGCCGCCGGCCGGCCCGCCGTCGCCCAGGCCGCCGAGGGCGCCAGCGCCGACTAGCGTGCGCCGGCCGAGAAGCTAGTTTGTTTTCACTACGAAGGCCACGAAGTTCGCGAAGGGTTAGATCACGTCTCGCGTCCGACGTCGGCGCCTGTGCCGAGCGAGCCGCGCAGAAGTGCCCGGCGTAGCACAGCGTCTCTCGCACCTTCGTGCCCTTCGTGCCCTTCGTGGTCGATCACGCGTGAGCCCACCGGAAGCGCGCAAGCTTCCGGGAAGCTGCAAGGCAACGTCATGGAACTCTTCACCGACTACACTCTGCGCACCGTGGCCCTGGGCGCCGCCGTCCTCGGCGTGGTGAGCGGCGTGCTCGGCTGCTTCGCGGTGCTCAGGCGCCAGGCCCTGCTCGGCGACGCCATGTCCCACGCGGCCCTGCCCGGCATCGCCCTGGCCTTCATGCTCACCGGGCGGCGCGAGCCCCTGGTGCTGCTGATCGGCGCCGCCATAGCCGCCTGGCTGGCCGCCCTGCTGCTCCTGGCCGTCACCCGCACCACCAGGGTCAAGGAAGACAGCGGCCTGGCCCTGATCCTGGCCGTCTTCTTCGGCCTGGGCCTGGTGCTGCTCTCGTGGCTGCAGGGGCGCCCCGACGCCGCCCAGGCCGGCCTGCGGAGCTTCCTCTTCGGCCAGGCCGCCGCCCTGGTCGAGCGCGATGTCTGGGCCATGGCCGCCCTCGGCCTGCCCGCCCTGCTCTGCGTGGCCCTCTGCTGGAAGCAGTTCAAGCTGATCAGCTTCGACCCCGAGTACGCCGCCAGCCTGGGCCTGCCCGTGCGCGGCCTGAGCGTGCTGCTCACCACCCTGATCGTCGTCGCGATCGTGATCGGCCTGCAGACCGTCGGCGTGGTCCTGATGAGCGCGATGCTGGTGGCTCCCGCCGCCGCCGCGCGCCAGTGGACCGACCGCCTCGGCCTGATGGTCGCCCTGGCCGCCCTCTTCGGGGCCTGCGCCGGGGTGGCGGGGGCGGCGATCAGCGCGACCGCCCGCGGCATGGCCACGGGGCCGACCATTGTGCTCTGCCTCGCCGCGATCACCCTCGTCTCCCTGCTGCTCGCGCCGAACCGCGGGCTCGTCTGGGCCTGGCTGCGCGGGCGCCGCCCGCTCGCCCCGGCAGACCTGTAGGTGCCCCATGTCACCAGAGCTTGAAGTCCAGCTCATCGCCGTCGTCGTGGCCGCAGCCTGCGCGCTGCCAGGGGTCTTCCTGGTGCTCAGGCGCATGGCGATGCTGAGCGACGCGATCAGCCACACGGTGCTGCTCGGCATCGTGCTCGGCTACTTCGCCACCCGGGACCTGGCCTCGCCCCTGCTCTTCGTGGGCGCCGTGGCCATGGGCGTGGTCACCGTCAGCCTGGTCGAGCTGCTCAACCGCACCCGGCTGGTCAAAGAGGACGCCGCGATCGGCCTGGTCTTCCCGGCCCTGTTCAGCCTCGCGGTGATCCTGATCTCGCGCTACGCCGACAATGTCCACCTCGACATTGACAGCGTGCTGCTGGGCGAGCTGGCCTTCGCGCCCTTCGACCGCCTCGCCGTGCTCGGCCTCGACCTGCCGCGGGCCCTGGTGGTCGGCGGCGCGACCCTGCTGGCCAACCTGCTGCTGGTGGCCCTCTTCTACAAAGAGCTGAAGCTGTCCACCTTCGACGCCGGCCTGGCCGCGGCCCTCGGCTTCGCGCCCGCCCTGGTCCATTACGGGCTGATGACCATGGTCTCGATCACGGCCGTGGGCGCCTTCGACGCGGTCGGCTCGATCCTGGTGATCGCCCTGATGGTGGCCCCGCCCGCGGCGGCCTACCTGCTCACCGACCGGCTGCCCACCATGCTCGGCCTCAGCGTGGCGATCGGCGCGGCCAGCGCCCTGGCCGGCTACTGGGTCGCCCGCTGGCTCAACGTCTCGATCGCCGGCTCCATGGCCAGCATGACCGGCGTGGCCTTCCTGCTGGCCTACCTGCTCGCGCCCGAGCGTGGGATGCTGGCCCTGGCGGCGCGCCGGGCCCGCCAGCGCTGGGAGTTCGCCCAGCAGATGCTGGCCCTGCACCTGCTCAACCACGAGGGCACCGCCGAGGCCGCCGAGGAGTGCGACCCGGCCCACCTCAGCGCCCACCTGCGCTGGCAGCCCGCCTTCGTGAGCGCCGTGGTGCGCCGCGCCGAGGAGGCCGGCCTGGTCAGGCGCAGCGGCCCCGTGCTGGCCCTCACCGACAGGGGGCGCAGACTCGCCCAGGAGGCCAGCCTGCGGTAGGGCTGGAGCGCGCCCTTCGGCCCTAGCGCGCCCGCTCCTCGAGGGCGTAGCGCAGCCCGTCCTGCAGGTTGGCCCTGGTCATGATCCGGCCCATGTCGGCGCCGAGGTGCACGATCGTCTGGGCGACGTCGGCGCTAATGCCGGTGAGGATGATCTGGGCGCCGAGGAGCTGCACGGCCCTGGCCGCGCGCAGCAGGGCGTCGGCCACCTGGGTGTCCACCACGCGCACGCCGCTGATGTCCACCAGCACCGTATCGGCCTGGAAGTAGGCGATGCCCTCGAGCAGCACCTCCATGATCTGCTGGGCGCGGGCGCTGTCAATGGCGCCCACCAGGGGCATCACCACCACGTCGTCGGCCAGGGGGATGAGGGGGGTGGAGACCTCGCGCAGGGCGGCGCGCTGGGCGTCAATCACCTGCTCCTGAAGCGCCGCCCGTTCCTCCTCGGCCCGCCGCTGCTCGCTCAGGTCGCGCACGATGCCGGCCAGGGCCTGCGGGGCGCCCTGCTCGTCGAGGATCAGGTTCGAGGCGACCTGGCCGGGGAAGCTGCTGCCGTCGGCCCGCTGGTAGGTCCAGTCGCCGCGCCAGCTGCCGCTGGCCATGATCTGCTCGATGACCGTCGGCAGCCGCTCGCGCTCCTCCTCGACCACGACCTCGATCAGCGGCATGCCGACGCCGCCGCCCGGGTAGCCGCTCATGGCGGCCCAGGCGGCGTTGGCGTAGGTGACCGAGCCGTCCATGGCCGAGAGCACCACGCCGTCGGGGGCCTTGTCTACCAGCTGCTTGAAGACGAGGAGCTCGCGCTCGCGCTGCTCGAGTTCGGCCACGCGCGCCCTGAGGGCGGCGAGCTCGCGCTGAAGGGCCTCGGCGGTGGGCTGCTCTGCGCTCATGTGGGTCTCCCTGCTGGGCCGGGGCGCGGCACGCGCCGGCGCGCCAACGTGCACTGGGGGCGAGTATACCACCCGCGCGGCACCAGGCGGCGACGGGGTGACACATCGTTCAGCAGCGCATTCGCCCGATGTCATCCAATCCTTATATCCATAGCCTACTTTGCAGAGACACCGGATCCGCAGTCGGAGCCCTGGCCAGGCATGTTTGCCATCGTTTGCGCCCTGGCCGCCGCTCAGGAGGACCACGATGCGTCCCACTCGCGTGTACGCCCCTATTGGTCTGCCCCTCATGGCCCTGGCGATGCTGCTCGCCTCGGTCGCCGCCCTCGCCTGGCAGCAGGCGCCCGCCTACGCCCAGGCCAGCTGTACGACGCTCTGCTATGTGTCGCCCAGCGGGAACGACAGCAGCAACGGCGCCAGCCCGGCCACCCCGCTGCGCACCATCGGCGCCGCCCTCACGGCCGTCAGCCCCGGCGGTACGATCAGGGTCGCCGCCGGCACCTACAATGAGAGTCTCGCCATCAGCAAGGCGGTGACGGTCGAAGGCGCGAACCCCGGGGTGGACGCCGAGGGCAAGCCGCGGGCGCCGGTCGTGATCGTGCGCGCCGCCGGCGCCACCGCCGACGTCGTGACGATCGCCGGGCCGGTCCAGGGCGTCACCCTGCGCAACTTGCGCCTCACCAACGGCCGCGACGCGGTGCTGCTGACGGGCGCCGGCGCCCCGGCCATCAGCAACGTCGCCCTCGAGAACATCGAGGCGGTGGCGAACAGCCGCCACGGTCTGTACGGCCTGTTCGGCGCCGCCGACAGCGTCCGGAACATCAGCGTGGTCCACAGCCGCTTCACCGGCAGCCGCGCCGGCGGGGCCTGCGGGGCCACCCCCGGCGCCAACGGCGTGCTGCTCGCAGGGGGCCTGAAAGACACCATCACCATCTCGCGGAGCAGCATTGATCGCTACTGCGCGGCGGGCATCAACCTTGGCGATGGCGTCGCCCAGCGCCTGGAGCTGACCTACAACACCCTGAACGACAACGGCGTGGCCGGCATCCTTGTGCAGGGCCTGCGCAGCCCCGGTCGCTCGGCGATCGACTTCAACCGGCTGCTGGACAACGGCCGGATCGGCATCGAGCTGCGCAACCCGGCGGGCAACGGCCGCGACGACGACGCCGAGGGCGTGGTGGTGCTCAACAACTTCGTCGGGCTGAACGAGGGCTACACGGCCAACGGCGAGCAGCGTGACTGGGTCGGCATCGCCGTGATCCGCCGCGACGTGAGCCCGGCCTACGGCCACCCCGACACGCCGCGCGGCATCGTCGTACGTGATAACTATGTTATCGGCTACCAGCGCGCCCCCGGCTCCACCAACAACGGAATCGGAATCGTGATCGAGGGGATCGCGATCAGGGCCTACCGCAACAGCTTCCAGAAGAACGACGTCGGGCTGCAGATCCAGGCGGGCAACCAGGGCTACCCGGGGAACAGCCTCGACGAGCCCGGCACCAACACGCTCTACTACGACCGCGGGAACTCGCCCAGCACCTGCGTGAGCATCGGCGAGACCAACATCTACTACGACAACGTCCCGATCCGCACGCGCGTCGTCGGCCCCGCCGAAGAGGGCGCCGTAGTCAACCTGACCAAGGAGCAGTTCCACTGCTCGATCGCGGCCGCCCTCGCGGCCCCGACGACCACCGACGGCGACGTCCTGCTGGTCGGCCCGGGCGTCTACCGCGAGCAGGTCACCCTCGCCAAGGCGGTGGAGCTGCGCGGGATGATCTACCAGCAGGCCATGGCGGAGCGCATCCAGCTTCTGGAGGAGAACGGCGGCAAGCCCTACGCCACCGAGACGACGCTCGCCGCGCCGGCGACCTACGCCGGCGGCCCCCTGGTCAACGTAACCGCCGCCGGGGCGCGGATCAACGGCATCGCGATTGACGCGGCCGCCCCAGCCCCCAGCCCGCGGGTCGCCGTGGCCATCGGCGGCACGGCCGACGGCCTCGCCGTGCGCAACACGATCGTCGTGGACGCGCAGGTAGCCGCCATCGCCCTCGACGGCGGCTCGGACTTCAGCGTGAGCAACAGCTTCCTGGCGCTGCCGGCGGGCGGCAAGGGCCTCAGCCTGGCGAACCTGACCGGCCCGGCCGGCGTCGCCGACCTGCTGATCGAGGCGCGGGCCGGCGTCGCCGCCGCGGCCAACACCTACGGGCTCGAGGTCCGCGATGCCGCCGGCGCCCTCACGGTCGAGGGGCTCACGATCGGCCAGAAGGGCGGCACGCTCAACCGCGGCGTGAGCCTGGAGAATGTGGCGAGCGCGCTGATCCGCGGCAGCTCGATCAACCGCTCGCAGCTCGGCGTCCGCCACAGCTCGGCCACGGCGGGCCTCAAGAGCCTGAGACTGGAGGATTCCAGCCTCAGCGGGGGCGTTGATGGCCTGCATGTGATCGGGGCCGACGCCCAGGCGGCGCTCAAGTCAGTCGCCTTCGCCGGCCAGAGTGGCAACTACATCATGCTCGTGGGCAGCCCGCGCAACATTGACGCCCGCACGGCCACCTTCGCCGGCCTCGCCGGCCGGGTCATGACGAGCGCGCAGTACGCGGCTGTGGCGGCCAAGATCGTTGACAAGAACGATGACCCGGCCCTCGGCCAGGTCCTCCTGTCGGACCCGCGGCTGCTGGTCGTCCCCGACAGCCTGCGCTTCAACGCCGCGCTCACGATCGGCGATCCGGTCGCCCGCACCCTGACGGTCAGCAACAGCGCGGCGGCGAGCGGGCCCCTGAGCTGGGACCTCGCGATCGGCTACGGGGCGGGGGCGAGCGGCTGGCTGGGCTGCGCCCCGCTGAGCGGCACCCTCAACCCCGGGGCCAGCGCCCAGGTGAACTGCTCGGCGTCGATCGCCGGCAGAGGCGTGGGCACGTATACCGCCACGGCGACGGTGAGCTCGAACACGCCCGGCGTGCTCGATAGCCCCAAGGCGGTGCCCGTGACGCTGCGGGTCACCCAGAACCCGGAGCCGGCGGTCTTCGCGACCCCCGCCTCGGGCTCGACCATCAACTTCGGCCCGGTCCGGCGGGGTGAGACCGGCCGCCAGAGCGTGCGCCTGGTCAACGAGGGCACCGCCAGCCTGAGCGTGAGCGTGCAGGGCGCCCTGGCGGCGCCGTTCGGGCTGGCCGCGGGCGGGCCGTTCACCATCGCGCCGGAGCAGGAGGTGGTCGTCCAGGTGACATGCGCGCCCACCAGGCGCCAGATCTACAGCGCCAACCTTCGCCTCACCACCAACGACCCGACGCAGCCGGCGCTGAGCTACCCGCTGGCCTGCAGCGGCGATGTCAGCCAGCTCTACCTGCCCTTCATCAACCGCTAGGGCAGGGGAAGACACATCAGCGCCCGGCCATGACCCTGGCCGGGCGCTGGTGTTCGTCGTCGCTCGTGGCGGGCCGAGAGGGATTCGAACCCCCGACACCTAGTTCCGAAGACTAGTGCTCTATCCACTGAGCTATCGGCCCCGCGCCGGGCATAGTCTAGCATAGGGCCGGGCTCTTTGCAACGGCGCCGCGCCGGCCACAACCTGTGCTATCATAGGCGCGCCCCACCCCGCGCGGGCGCTGGCTTCAACGGCGACACGATGAGTCACAGGCGGTACCGGCTCTCGCTCTACCTCATGCTGGCCCCCTTTCTGCTCGGCGTCGCCCTGCTGGTGATGCTGCCCGCCGCCCTCTCCCTCGGACTTGCCTTCACGAGCTACGACGGCCTGAGCCCGCCGGCCTGGCGGGGCCTGGCGAACTTCCGCGCCCTCGGGGGCGACGAGCTGTTCCGGACGGCCCTGGCCAACTCGCTGCTCTTCGTCGCCCTGACGGTGCCGCTGCGCACCCTGCTCACCCTGGGGCTGGCCCTGCTGCTGGCCCGCCCGCGGCGCGGCGTGGGCCTCTATAGGGCCGCGATCTACCTGCCCACCGTGGTGCCGGGCGTGGCCTACGCCATGGTCTGGCTCTGGCTGCTCAACCCGCTCTACGGCCCGCTCAACCTGGTCCTGGGCGCCCTGGGCCTGCCGACGCCGGCCTGGCTGGTTGACCCGCGCACGGCGCTGCTGGCCCTGGCCCTGGCCGCCCTCTTCCAGCTTGGCGAGGGCTTCGTGGTGCTGCTCGCGGGGCTGCAGGAGATCCCGGACGACTACTACGAGGTCGCGGCGATGGACGGGGCCGGGCGACTCGCGCTGCTCCGCCAGGTGGTGTTGCCCCTGCTGGCACCCTGGCTGCTGCTGGTGGTCATCCGTGACCTGATCGTCAGCGTCCAGAGCAGCTTCACGCCGGCCCTGGTGATGACGGGCGGCGGCCCCTACTACGCGACCCTGCTCGTCCCCTTGCTGATCTACCAGACGGCCTTCGACCGGCTGCGCTTCGGCGAGGGCGCCGCGATGACGGCCGTGGTCTTCGTAGGGGTGGGCCTGCTGGTCGCCCTGGCCAGGCGCGTGGCGGGGGGCTGGGGGTACGACGATGCGGTCTAGGCGCCGCCACGCCAGGGCGGTCGGCTTCCACCTGCTGGCCTTAGGGGTGGCCCTGGCCTTCGTGGTGCCGGGGCTGTGG
>DAOLDO010000098.1:0-11939 GCA_035327325.1 Chloroflexaceae bacterium
GACGTCACGCCCCCGGCGGCCCCCCTTGTGAGGCTGCCGGCCGGCAACAGCTCCCCCTGGCCCATCCTTGGCGGCACCGCCGAGCCCGGCAGCGTCGTCGAGGTTGCGCTCGACATGGACGGCGACGGCACGCCCGACGTGGTCTACACGACCCTGGCCGACACGCCCGGCGGCGCCTGGGCGGTTGATACCGGCAAGGCAACGCCGACCAGTGGCGCCTTCCCGGCCGCGGGTCTGCCTCCCGGCAGCCACGGGGTGAAGGTGAGGGCCACGGACCCGGCGGGCAACGTCGGCCAGGCGTTCGTGGGGACGATCGGCCTGGACACCAGGGCGCCGGGGGCGCCGACGCTCACGGCGCCGGGCGCGCGCGTGCCGTTCCGCGCCTTCCCCATCCTGGCTGGCACGGCCGAGGCGGGGAGCACCGTCATCGTGGCGGTGGACATGGACGGCGACTCGGCGACGACCGGCGACTTCGTGACCTACGAGGTCGTCGCCGGGCCGGACGGCCGGTGGAGCGTCGCCACGGCGTCCGCCGCGCCGATCGGCGGCAGCTGGGGCGGCGGCCTGGTCGAAGGCGCGACGCCCGGCGTGCGGGTCGTCTCGCGCGACGCCGCGGGGAACGTCAGCTTCGCCGCGCACGCCTCGCCCAGCGTGGACACGATCGCTCCGCAGCGGCCCGAGTCGCGCACGCCGCACCACACCAGCGACGCGACCCCGGTCTTCAGCGGGCGGGCCGAGCCGGGCGGGACGGTGAGGCTCGTCCTCGACCTCGACGGCGACCCGCGGACCCCGGGCGAGGTGGTGTTCGAGACCGTGGCCGACGAAGAGGGCAACTGGAGCATTGACACGGAGACCGCGCGACCGGTGGCTGGGGTCTTCCCGAAGGGCGGGATCCCCATGCGCTCGGCGGTGCGCGGGCGGGTGACCGTCCGCGACCTGGCCGGGAACGAGAGCGTGGCGCTGGAGCTGCTGCTCGACGTCAGCTACCGCATCCACCTGCCCCTGGTGCGCCAGCTGGCGGGCTCGTAGGCTCGGCCTGAGAGGGAGGGGCGGTGGCCCGCGCCGCCTCGCCCGGACCGGATGAAGCGGGACGCCGCGCCCCCCATCAACGATGGGGGGCGCGGCGCTGGCGAGGGCCAATACGAGGATTTGGGGCTACGGCTTGTGGGCGGGCAGCCGGTCGCCCATGTATCGGCGCACCAGGGCGATCAGCTCGCAGGGGTGGACCTGGGGGAAGTAGTCGGTCTCGATCATCACGGCGGGCACGTCGTCGCAGGCCGCCATGCACTCCAGCTCCTCGACCAGCAGGTCGTCGGGGTGGTCGGCGCTGAGCTGCGCGATCGCCTGGAGGAACTCGGGGCGGCTGCGGCTGCACAGCCGGCACATGATCAGCTGGACGGGCATCGGGTAGACCTTTCCAGGCGCCGGAGAATTGCCCGTACCTCCACGACGCGTCGCCTGGCGGCGCCAGGGCTGCGCGAGCCGGTGCGCGCGCTGTCACCCGTAGTGTACACCCCTTATCAAGTCCTTGCAAGACCTGTGCAAAGCCGGGCCGGGGCGGGAGCGTGGGCGGGCGGTGCGCTATAATAGGGGCATGCTCCGCACGCTTCTGCGCAACGACGGGGGTGAGCCCGCGGCCCCGCCGGCCACGATCACGGTCTGCCACCACGCGGGCCTCGACCTCAGCTACCTGCGGGCGGGCGAGGCGGGCCCGCCCGTGGTAATGCTCCACGGCTGGGGCGCCTTCAAGGAGCTCTGGTGGAGCACCATGGGCGCTCTGGGGCGCGACCACCGCTGCTTCGCCCTGGACGTGCCGGGCCACGGCGACTCGCCGATCGGCCGGGCCGACACGATCGGCGCCCTGGCCGACGCGATGGCCGCCTTCTGCGACGACCTGGGCCTGGGCGAGATCGTCCTGATGGGGCACTCGATGGGCGGGGCGGTCGCCGCCGAGCTGGCCGTGCGCCGGCCCGCGCTGGTGTGGCGCCTGGTGCTGGTGGACGCCGCCGTGGACGCCCACCTGATGCCGCTCTACGCCCGGATCTACCTCATCCCCACCTTTGGCTGGGGCATCCTGCGGGTCAGCCAGCTGATCGGCCGCAAGATCCGTCCGATCGGGACCATGGTGCCCCACGAGCACGGCGGCGGCCTGCTGCGCCCCTGGCTGCGCCGGGCCTCGTATATGGCCATGTTCGAGCCCGAGGGCCTGCACCGCATCTACCGCTCGCTCTTCGCCACCCAGGCCGGCGGGCGCCTGGCCGCGATCGCCGTGCCGACCCTGGTGCTCTCGGGCCAGTTCGACGGCCTGGTGCCCACGGCCAACTCGCGTCGCCTCGCCAAGCTCATCCCAGGCGCCCGCTACAGCGAGATCCCCGGCGCCATGCACAACCCGATGGACGAGCGCCCGCGCGAGTTCGAGCGGGCCGTGCGCGCCTTCCTTGACGAGGGGTAGCCCGCCGCCACAGCGATCGAGGATGATCCTATGGACCTGAGCCAGTACCGCCGGGAGATTCAGGTGGCAGGCACGGCGCCGGTGCGCCTGAGCGTGGTAGACGTCGGCCCCCTGCGCCCGCCGGGGCGCGGCACGGTGGTCTGCGTCCACGGCTGCGCCGGCCACCTCGAGCAGTGGGCCCACCAGATCGCCCACCTCGCCGCCGACTACCGCGTCGTCGCGCCCGACCTGCGCGGCCACGGCCAGTCGCAGGTGGTCGCCTCGGCCTACTCGCTCGAGGAGTTCCTCTGGGACTTCACCCAGCTGCTGACCCAGCTCAAGGTCGAGGAGCCGTTCATCCTGATGGCCCACAGCTTCGGGGGCCCAATCGCGATCACCTTCGCCGCCACCCAGCCCCACCGGGTCGGCAAGCTGGTGCTCGTGGCCACGGGCCCGCGCATGCGGCTCAACCCGCTCCACGAGTTCGTGGTCAAGCTGCCGATCTCCCTGGCCGCCCTCGAGCGCCTGCGCCCCGTGGTGATGCCGAAGAGCTACGCCCCCGTGGCGGTGATCCAGCGGGTGCTGGCCGGCACGCTCTTCCGCTGGGACGGGCGCACGGTGCTGCCCCAGGTCCAGACGCCCACCCTGGTGATCGCCGGCCAGTGGGACTTCATCGCCCCCGTGGCCCAGGCCGAGGAGACCCATAGCCCGCTGCCCGACGCCCGCCTCGAGGTGGTGAAGTACACGCGCCACCTGCCCCACCTCGAGCGGCCCGAGGCGGTCAACCGGCTGATTGACCGCTTCCTCGGCGGCCCCCGCACATGGCGCGACGCACCCACAAAGATGAAGGCTGAAGGATGAAGGCAGAAGCCCGGCCCTGGCTCGCGCACTACGATCAGGGCGTGCCCCACACCCTGGACCTCGCCCCCGCCGCGCTGCCGTCCCTGCTGGAGGCGGCGGCCCGCGACTTTCCGGCGGCGTCGGCCGTCAGCTTCTACGGGCGCAGGCTGAGCTACGGCGAGCTGCGGGCCGAGGCGCTGCGTTTCGCCCGCGGGCTGCGCCAGGCGGGCGTGGCCCACGGGGACCGGGTGCTGCTGCTGCTGCCCAACATCCCCCAGGCCGTATTCTGCTACTACGGCGCGCTCATGGCCGGGGCGGTGGTGGTGCTCGCCAACCCGCTGTTCGACGCCGAGGCCCTGGCCTACGAGCTGGCCGACGCCGGCGCCGAGACCGTCGTGGCCCTGAGCATGTTCCACGAGCTGGTCGAGCGGGCCCGCGCCGCGGCCGGCGTGCCGCGGGTGATCTACACCAATCTGAAGGAGTACCTCCCGGGGGCGCAGAAGACCCTCTTCACGCTGCTGCGCCAGGAGCAGGAGGGCCACCGCGTGCCCGAGGCGGTCGCCGGCAGGGCCCTCTGGCTCCAGCGCGTGCTCGCGGCGGGCGACGCGGGCGAACTGCCCGCCGTGGCGCCCGAGGACGACGCGGTGATCCTCTACACCTCGGGCACGACGGGCCAGGCCAGGGGCGTGCTGCACAGCCACGCGAGCCTGCACGCCAACGCGTTGCAGACCAGCGCCTGGTTCGCCGGGGCCGAGCGCGGGCGCGAGCGCGTGCTCTGCACCATCCCCTTCTCGCACTCCTACGGCATGACCGCCTGTATGAACTTCAGCGTGGCCCTGGCGGCCGAGATGGTGCTGCTGCCGACCTTCGAGACCAGGCAGGTGCTGGCGACGATCAAGGCCGAGCGGCCGACGATCTTCCCCGGCGTGCCGCCGATGTACGCGGCCCTGAACGAGGTGCGCGACGTGCGCAAATACGGGCTCTCGTCGCTCAAGGGCTGCCTGTGCGGCGCCGCGCCGCTGCCCGTCGAGGTCCAGGAGGGCTTCGAGCGCATCACCCGCTCGCGCCTGGTCGAGGGCTACGGGCTGACCGAGGCGGGGCCGGCGACCCACGCCAACCCGATGTGGGGCGCCCGCCGCGCCGGCACGATCGGGCTGCCCCTGCCCGACACCGCGGCGAAGGTGGTGGATCTGGAGACGGGGGAGAATCTGGAGCCGGGCGCGATCGGCGAGCTGCTGGTGCGCGGGCCCCAGGTGATGCGCGGCTACTGGCGGCGCCCCGCCGAGACGGCCGAAGCCCTCACCCCTGACGGCTGGCTGCGCACCGGCGACGTCGCCCGGATGACCGAGGACGGCTACTTCCAGGTGATCGAGCGCAAGAAGGAGATGATCGTCGCCGGGCCGTACAACATCTACCCGCGCGACCTCGAGGAGGTGCTCTACGAGCACCCCAAGGTGATTGACGCCGCCGTCGTCGGCGTGACCCTTGCTACTGGCGAGACGGAGATCAGGGCCTTTGTGGTCCTGCGCCCCGGCGAGCGGGTGAGCGAGCAGGAGGTGCTGGCCTTCCTGCGCGACCGGGTGCACCTGCCGGTGGCCCCCAGCAAGGTCGAGTTTCGCCAGGCCCTGCCCCGCAGCGCCATCGGCAAGCTGCTGCGCAGGCTGCTGGTGGAGGAGCCGAGGTAGCCGTGTCGATCTGGACCAAAGACCAAGGACCAAGGACGGCGTGGTTGAGCTTTGGTCCTTGGTCTAGCCAGGCAGAGCCGAGATCCTAGCAGAGCTATGTCCCTTCTGCAACGTATCGTGACCAGGGGGGCCGCCGGCGCCGAGGTGCTGATCGAGCGCGTCAGGCGGCGGCGGCGCCACGACGGCCCCATCCAGGTGATCGCCTACAGGGGCATGGGCAGTCCCGAGGAGCTGCGGCTCAGCGGGCGGGTGCTCGAGGACCGCGGCATCTTGCCCGCCGAGGACGACCAGACCCGCTGGCGCAACCTGCGCGACAACTGGCGCCGCTTCGGCACGCGCGAGCTGGCGGGGGTGCGCGTGCGCGGCGACTTCAAGGGCGAGCGGGCCGAGGCCGTCACCGACGAGGAGGGCTACTTCCACCTGCGCATCGCCCCCGCGGCGCCCCTCGACGCCGCGCCCTGGCAGATCGTGCGCCTGGAGCTGCCCGAGCTAGGGGTGCTGGCCGCCGGCGAGGTGCTGGTGCCGCCCCCTACGGCGCGCTTCGCCGTGGTGAGCGATATTGACGACACGGTGCTGCAGACCTACGCGACCGACCTGCTCAAGATGCTGCGCCTGACCTTCCTGCGCAACGCCCGCACCAGGCTGCCATTCGACGGCGTGGCCGAGCTGTACCGGGCCCTCGAGGCCGGGGCCGGCGGGCGCGAGCACAACCCGATCTTTTACGTGTCGAGCAGCCCCTGGAACCTGTACGACTTCCTGGTCGAGTTCATGGCCTACAACGGGCTGCCGCCGGGGCCGCTGCGCCTGACCGACTACGGCTTCGACCGCGAGAAGCTGGGCAAGCTGCGCCATGCCGAGCACAAGCTGGCCGAGATCGAGCTGATCGCCCGGGCCTACCCGCACCTGCCCCTGGTGCTGATCGGCGACAGCGGCCAGCACGACCCCGAGATCTACCTCGCGGCGGCCCGGGCCCATCCCGGGCGGGTCGCCGCGATCTATATCAGGCACGTCAGCCACGAGCGCCGCGCCGACGAGGTGGTGTCCCTGGCCGCCCAGGCGTCGGAGCTGGGCGCGCCACTGCTGCTCGCCCCCGACTCGGCCCACGTCGCCGCCGACGCCGCGCAGCGGGGATTTATCGCGCCGGTGTCTGAGCTCGCCTGAACTCGCGCTCTACTCGAGCGGAGCCCCCGCGTCGAGCCAGCGCGCAACCAGGGCCCGCTCCTCGTCGGTCATGCCGGTGCGGTTGCCCAGGGGCATGGCCCTGGTCTCGACCACCTGCACCCGGATGCGGTCGGCATAGGCCCTGAGCTGCTCGGGCGTGGTAAGGACCACCCCGCCGGGCGGCGCCGCGAAGAGCGGGTCCGTGGGCGCGACCGCGTGGCAGGTGGCGCAGCGCCGGTCCATCACGGCCTGCACCTCGGCGAAGCTGACCGGGCCGGCCGCGGCCGGCCGCGCCTCCCACGGGCGCGCCATCAGCGCCCAGGCCGCTACGAGGCCCACCAGGCCCGCGCCGAAGGTGGCGGGCAGCCAGCGCCGCGTCGTGAAACGCACATTCATGCCGTGGCGCACCAGGGCGCTCGCCACCATCAGCACGGCCAGGATGAGCCAGTTCAGCCCGCTGGCGAAGGCGCTGGGGTAGTGGTTGCTGATCATAATGAAGATGACCGGGAAGGTCATGTAGTTGTTGTGGATCGAGCGCAGCTTGGCCCGCTGCGAGAGGGTCGGGTCCTGCGGCCGGCCCGCCCGCGTCGCCGCCACCAGCCCGCGCTGCGACGGCACGATGTAGAGCCAGACGTTGCCGGTCATCAGGGTGCCCAGCAGGGCGCCGACGTGGATGTAGGCCGCCCGCCCGCTCAGCACCTGGGTGAGCCCATAGGTGGCGCCGAGCAGCAGGGCAAGGGAGAGGGCCGAGGCCAGCGCCGGATTCCTGCCGAGGGGCGAGCGCCAGAGCAGGTCGTACACGAACCAGCCGCCCACGAGGGTCGCCACGCCCAGGGCCACCGCCGCGCCGGGGCTGATGCTCGACACGTCGGCGTCAATCATGTAGGCGGCGCCGCCCATGTAGTAGACCAGCACCAGCAGGAAGATGCCCGAGACCCAGGTGGTCAGGTTCTGGAACATGAACCAGTGGAGCGGGCTCGGCACCTTGCCGGGGGGCAGCAGGGTCTTCTCGACCTCGTAGAAGGCGCCGCTGTGCAGCAGCCAGGTCTTGCCGAAGCTCTGCTCGTGGCGGGTGTCCTCCTGCGTCAGCACGCGGTCGAGCCAGTTGAAGAGCAGCGAGTTGCCGATCCACATGATCCCGGCGATCACATGGACCCAGCGCACCAGCAGGTCGAGCAGCTCGCGGAGGGTGGTGTCCATAGCCAGTCTTTCTAGGCGGGCGGTGGCCCTATTGTAGCGCACCCGCCCGGCCTTTTGCGCGGCGCCCCCCGCGTTTGACAGGGCCCCCGCAACCCGCGATAATACGGCCCGCGCACCTTCCTTGATTAGACAACTATTTCCCCCGGCGTCTGCTGACGCCACCGCCCTCGCGTGCGTCCGACCCCTCGGACACCTGAGCAACGGAGCCAGCCCATGCCTGAGTCCCCTGATCTGCGCGGCCTGCTCGAGTGGCGCTGCATCGGCCCCTTCCGCGGGGGCCGCGTGGTCGCCGTGGCCGGCGACCCGTCCGACCGCAACGTCTTCTACTTCGGGGCCGTCGCCGGCGGCGTCTGGAAGACCAGCGACGCCGGCACCTACTGGGAGTGCGTGTCCGACGGCTTCTTCAAGACCTCGTCGGTCGGCGCCCTTGAGGTCGCCCCCTCCGACCCCAACGTGATCTACGCCGGCATGGGCGAGACCACCATCCGCATCGACGTCAGCCACGGCGACGGGGTCTACAAGTCCACGGACGGCGGGCGCACCTGGCGCCACATGGGCCTGGCCGACACCCGCCACATCGGCAAGGTGCGCGTCCACCCCGCCAACCCCGACCTGGTCTACGTTGCCGCCCTCGGCCACGCCTTCGGCCCCAACGAGGAGCGCGGCGTCTACAAGTCCACCGACGGCGGCGAGACCTGGCGCAAGGTGCTCTTCAAGAGCCCCGGCGCGGGCGCCGTTGACCTGACCCTCGACGCCAACCCGCGCGTCCTCTACGCCGGCA
The DNA here is from genome assembly GCA_035327325.1 of Chloroflexaceae bacterium. GTDB lineage: Bacteria > Chloroflexota > Chloroflexia > Chloroflexales > Chloroflexaceae > CAIWXH01. The sequence continues at coordinate 8,099 of DAOLDO010000098.1, forward strand.
TCTGGCAGGCCCAGCGCTCCTTCTGGCAGATCTCCAGCGGCGGCCCCGACAGTGGCCTCTGGATGTCGCAGGACGGCGGCGAGACCTGGGAGGAGATCACGGGCCGCCCCGGCCTGCCCAAGGGCACCTGGGGCAAGGTCGGCGTCAGCGCCTCCCCCGCCCGGCCCGGCCGGGTCTGGGCCCTGATCGAGCACCGCAAGGAGGGCGGCCTCTACCGCTCCGACGACTATGGCCGCACCTGGGAGAAGGTCAGCGACAACCAGCACCTGCTCTCGCGCGCCTGGTACTACACCCACGTCACCGCCGACCCGGTGGACCCCGAGCGGGTCTATGTGAACAACCTGGCCTTCTGGCGCTCGGACGACGGCGGCCGCAACTTCGTCCAGATTGACACGCCCCACGGCGACAACCACGACATCTGGATTGACCCCCGCGACAACCAGCGTCTGATCCAGGGCAACGACGGCGGCGCCAACGTCTCGCTCAATGGCGGCGTCACCTGGTCTACGATCTACAACCAGCCCACCGCCCAGCTCTACCACATCGCCACCGACACCCGCGCCCCCTACTACGTCTACGGCACCCAGCAGGACAACACCAGCATCGCCGTGCCCTCGCGCACCAACCACAGCGGCATCGCCTGGCGCGACTGCTTCATCGCCGGCACCGGCGAGAGCGGCTACATCGCCGTGCGCCCCGACAACCCCAACATCGTCTACGTCGGCGCGATCGGCTCGTCGCCCGGCGGCGGCAACGCCCTGCAGCGCTACGACCACAGCACCAGGCAGCTGCGCCTGATCACCACCTGGCCCGAGTACATGGGCGGCGTCGGCGCCGAGGAGCACAAGTACCGCTTCGCCTGGACCTACCCGATCGTCATCTCGCCCCACGGTCCCGGCACGCTCTACATCGGCGGCAACATGGTCTTCCGCTCCACCGACGAGGGCCAGACCTGGGAGCCGATCAGCCCCGACCTGACCCGCGCCGACCCCGCGACGCTCCAGAAGACCGGCGGCCCGGTCAACCTCGACTCGATCGGCGCCGAGATCTACGCCACCGTCTTCGCCCTGGTCGAGTCGCCCCACGCGCAGGGCGAGCTCTGGGCCGGCTCGGACGACGGCCTGATGCACCTCTCGCGCGACGGCGGCGCGAGCTGGCAGGCGATCACCCCGCCCGACCTGCCCGAGTTCGCCATGGTCAGCTGCATCGAGCTGTCGCCCTTCGAGGCGGGCACGGCCTACGTGGCGGCCACGCGCTACAAGCACGACGACTACAGGCCCTACCTTTATAAGACCAGCGACTACGGTGCCAGCTGGCAGCGCATCGCCAAGGGCATCAGGGAGGACGACTTCACCCGCGTGATCCGCTGCGACCCAGAGCGCCGGGGCCTGCTCTACGCCGGCACCGAGACCGGCCTGTACGTCTCGCGCGACGACGGCGCGAGCTGGCAGCCCTTCCAGCTCAACCTGCCCGTCGCCCCCGTCCACGACCTGCTGGTCAAGGGCAGCGACCTGATCGCCGGCACCCACGGCCGCTCGATCTGGATCCTCGACGACCTGACGCCCCTGCGCGAGCTGCCCGAGAGCCTGGACGGCGCCTACCTGGCCCAGCCCCGGCCGACCGTCCGCCCCCTCACCGGCATTGACTGGAGCAGCGCCTCCCCCGGCCGCAACTACATCGGCTCGATCGGCGGCGCCTACGACATGGTCAAGGACGCCGACGGCGAGCTGGTGCGCAAGGACCTGGACGTCGGCACCAACCCGCCCAAGGGCGCGATCATCGGCTACTACCTGGCGGAGGAGCCCGGCAAGCCGATCGCGCTGCGCGTCACCGACGCCCAGGGCAACCTCGTGCGCGAGCTGAAGAGCAAGCCGGCCCCTGTGGCGCTCGCCGCCGACGCGCAGGCCGAGGATGACCAGGCCAGAGCCGAGCCCGCCCCGGCCGAGGGCGAGGGCGCGGGCGAGGCCCCCATGGAGCAGCAGGCCGACGAGAAGGGGCCGAAGCTGCCCGCGAAGGCCGGCTGGAACCGCTTCATCTGGGACCTGCGCCACGGCCCGGCGACCAAGATCGAGGGCAAGGACCCGATGACCGAGATCGAGCTGACCGGTCCCCGCGTGGCCCCTGGCACCTACACGCTCACCCTTACCGTGGGCGACCGCGAGCTGACCAGGCAGCTCGAGGTGGTGAAGGACCCGGCCATCGCCACGAGCGACGCCGACCTGGCGGCCCAGGCCGACCTGGCCCTGCGCATCCACGGGACGATTGACGAGACCTGCAAGGCGATCAACCGCATGCGCGACCTGCGCGGCCAGCTCGACGGCTGGGCGAAGCGGGCGAAGGAGCTGCCCGAGGGCGGGCCGGTGGCCGAGGCGGCAGCGGCATTGCGCGCCGGCGTGCTCGAGATCGAGAAGACCCTGCTGGTGCCCGACCTGCGCCCCGGCTGGGCCGACAACCTCAACCAGGGCGTGCGCCTCCTGGGCAAGATCACGGCCCTGCCGCCGGTGGTCGAGCTGGGCGACTACAGGCCCACCGCGGCCGCCGAGGCCGTCTACGCCGACCTCAGCGGGCGCATCGGCGAGCAGATCGAGCGCTTCAACGCTCTGGTCGAGAGCGCCCTGCCCGCCCTCAACGAGCGCATCGCCGCCCTGGGCGCGGGGGCCGTGGTCGCCAGGGCCTAGGCCGGGCTAGCCTGAGCGTGGGGCCGCCCCGAAGGCGGGCGACCACGTGGGGTCGCCCGTACGTGGCTATCGAGGGTACGGGCGGCCCACGGGGGATCGTCCGCTCGCCGCTATCAGGCGTAAGACACGATTTATGCCTGCTTTACCGTCTTGCGCCACCGCAGACCTCACCCCCCAGCCCCCTCTCCGCGTCGGAGAGGGGGAGCCGAGCGGAGCGAGGCGGGGGTGAGGTCCGCGGCGACCGTCAAGCGGCATACGCCCTTCTGGAACCTTGCCTAAGGGCGGCCCAATGAGGCCGACCAGGCTTGTCCCGGTAATCTCGACACTCCCTGGAAAAAACCTGTGCAAAAAGCTTGAAGCTGTGATATACTCAACCTAAGACAAACAAACGTCGCGTCGCCGCGGCGGCCCGGCCGATGTGCGGCCCCACCCCAGGGTTGGTGGGGCTTAGCTATGGAGAAATGCTAGCCATGTCGAACCTCTTTTTTCGCGCCCGGCTCGAGGTCCTGCGCGGCCGTTTGAACTCTCTTGCCCCGAGCGTCGAGCGGGCCCGCCAGGCGGTGCGCCGCCTCGAGGGCGAGCAGGTGCCGGCCGGGGCCGCCTCGGGCGCCCGGGCGGCCCAGCTCTCGGCGGCCCGGGCAATGGCCGCCACCCTCGAGGAGCGCGAGCGGCAGGTGCGCGTCGCGATCGGCGCCCTCCAGGGCGAGCTGATCGAGGCTTAGCCGGGCCCGCGCCGGCAATGACCGCGGGGAGGGCCGGCCCTCCCCGCGGTCATTTTGTGCCCCGCCGCTGGCGCAGGTCTGAGCGCGCACGGCGCGAAACGGACCGCTCCCCCCCACACGCCCCCGATTGTGCAGAAGATCTAAGCGGCCTGTACAACTTTTGTACAGCATAACCGCTTGTTCCCACCTGCAGCCCTGGTATCATACTCCTATCCGCAAGCGAAACTTATCACACCGCTACGGCCGCGTGCGCCGACAGGCAGAGGTGCCACTCAGGGAGCGAGGGGCGTCGTAGGAGCGCGTGTGCTCCGACAGTTTAAGGAGTGGATCTGATGAGACTGACCTGGCGTAAGATGGCGATGGGCCTCGGGGGCGCCCTCGGCCTCCTGGCCCTGAGTGGCGGCACGGCCCTGGCCCAGGACGGCGGGCCCACGACGGCCG
>DAOLDO010000099.1:0-11937 GCA_035327325.1 Chloroflexaceae bacterium
CGTCTGGACGTGCTGGTGAACAACGCGGGCTACGATCTCTGCGGCGCGGCGGAGGATACGCCGCTCGAGGAGCTGCAGGCGCAGGTGGACGAAAACTTCTTCGGGGCGGTGCGGCTGACGACGGCGGCGCTGCCGCAGATGCGCCGCCAGGGCGGCGGCAGGATCGTCACCATGAGCTCGGTGGGGGGCCTGCTGGCGCTACCCTACAACGGCGCCTACGCCGCCAGCAAGTTCGCCCTGGAGGGCTACAGTGAGTCGCTGCGCTACGAGCTGCTGCCGGCGGGGATCTTCGTTTCGCTGATCGAGCCGGGGCAGGTGCGCACCGACACCCTGGAAACGTCGATCCGCAGCGTGAACAGTACCCACGCCAGGGCGGTAGCCGAGCGGGCGCGGGCGCTCGGCCGCGGCGCCGGCCTGCTGCCGGAGGAGGTGGCCCGGGCAGTGGTGCGGGTCGTCGAGACACGGCGCCCCCGTCTGCGCTACGCCGTGGGCGGCCAGGCGCGCGGGCTGGTCTGGCTCAAGCGGCTCCTGCCCGAGCCGCTGCTGGAGACCTTCATGATGCGGCAGTTCGTCACCGGGCCGGCAGCCGTGAGCGCCCACTCACTCCGCGCGTGAGCCCTTCCCCTGAGCGCCGCGAGGGCCAAGGGCGCGGCCAGGGCCAGCAGGCGGGCGCCGACGGGAGATCGGGGAACGGGGCCGGCGCTGTTCAACCGCTCCGGCGGGCTGCGGCCTTGCATCACACAAAGTGGAGCCTGCACGAGGTGGGGTCGGCCAGGGTGCATCTCCATGAGCTGGGCCAGGCTGGGTTCAGCATCGTCAGCACCGGAACCGCCGGCGTGCCGACGGCCTTCATCGCCGAGTGGAGCCAGGGCGAGGGCGGGCCGAAGGTGGGCTTTCTGGCGGAGTACGACGCGCTGCCTGGGCTCGGCAACGCCGCCGTTCCTCGGCAGGAGCCGCGGGCAGACGGCAAGACCAGCGGCCATACAGCTACCAGTCGCCCCTGCCGCCGGAGCAGCGTAAGCCGCTCTACCTGCCGGAGTGGCTGAACAGCGACGGCTCTGCTGAGGCCGTGGCCGATATGGGGCACATGGCAGGGCTGTAGGAGCGGGGCAACGCTTACGCACGATGCAGGCAGGCGACAGAAGCGAGCGCGTGGCTCAATGGGGGCGGACGATGGCGAACGCAACCAATACTCGTCCAGCGCCGGATCGCGATGGAGCTGGGCCGTACGTGATCCGGCGGAGCAGACTGAGGCGCCGGCCGCCAGCGGGCCAGGGCGGGGTCACGGCCGGCGCCGCTCGAGGGCGAAGAGCAGGATGGTGACGTCGGCGGGGTTGATCCCGGCGAGGCGCCCGGCCTGGCCGAGGGTGGCCGGGCGGAAGCGCGCGAGCACCTGGCGGGCCTCGTTGCGCAGGCCGGGCAGGGCCCCGTAGTCGAAGTCGGCGGGGATGCGCCGGCCCTCCAGCCTGCGCAGGCGCTCGACCTCGCGCCGCTGGCGGGCGATATAGCCGCCGTACTTGCACTCGACCTCGACCAGCTCGGCCAGGTGCTCCGGCGCCTCGGGCAGGTCGAGGGCCCGGCGCAGCTGCGCGTAGCGCACCGCCGGGCGGGCCAGGAGCTCGGCGGCGCTGGCGGGCTGGCTGAGGGGGCCGACGCCGACCTCGGCCAGGCGCGCGCCCACGGCGGCCGAGGGGAAGACTCTGCGGCCCTCGAGGGTGGCGCGCAGGGCCGCGGCGGCCTCGCGGCGGGCCTCGACCGCGGCGGCGCGGGCGGCGTCCACCAGGCCCAGCTCGCGGGCCAGGGGCGTCAGGCGCAGGTCGGCGTTGTCGCCCCGCAGCAGCAGGCGGTGCTCGGCCCTGCTGGTGAACATCCTGTAGGGCTCGCGGATCTCCTTGGTCACCAGGTCGTCAATCAGCACGCCGACGTAGGCCTGGTCGCGCCCGAGGATGACCGCGGGCTGCCCGGCGACGTGGCGCGCGGCGTTGACGCCGGCCATCAGGCCCTGGGCGGCGGCCTCCTCGTAGCCGGTGGTGCCGTTGATCTGGCCGGCGAGGAACAGGCCGGGCAGGCGGCGGGCCTGCAGGTCGGCGCCGACCTCGCCGGTGGCCACGGCGTCGTACTCGATCGCGTAGCCGACCCGCATCAGCTCGGCGTCGCGCAGGGCCGGGATGCTGCGCAGCATGGCCCACTGCACGTCCTCGGGCAGCGAGGTGTTGCAGCCCTGGACGTAGACCTCGTGGGTGGACCAGCCCTCGGGCTCGAGGAAGAGGCCGTGGCGCTCCTTGTCGGCGAAGCGCACGATCTTGTCCTCGATGCTGGGGCAGTAGCGCGGGCCGACACCCTCGATCACGCCGCTGAACAGAGGCGCCCGGCCCAGGTTCTCGCGCACAATCGCGTGAAACTCCGGCGTGGTGTGGACGAGGTAGCAGGGCAGCTGGGGGCGCCAGCCGTCCAGGCTGGGGTGAGGGTAGACGGCCGCGGGCGGGCCGTGGTAGGCGGGGGCGGGCGGCTGCATGCTGGACCAGGGACCAGGGACCAGGGACCAACGAGAATCAGCCTGGTCGGGTTGGTCTTTGGTCTTTGGTCCCTGGTCGTCGTGATAGTAGTGCCCGAAGTAGAGTGGCGTGGGGCTGCCATGCTGGAGCTCGGCGTGGCTGAAGTCTACGCTGCGGGCGTGGACGCGGGGGGGCGTGCCAGTCTTCAGGCGCACCAGGGGAAAGCCGAGGGCCGCCAGGTCCTCGCCGAGGGCCACCGCGGGGGCCTCGCCGGCGCGCCCGGCGCCCCAGGCCGACTGGCCGGTGATCGCCCGGCCGCGCAGGAAGGTGCCCGTGGTGAGGACCAGGGCGCGGGCCTGGTACGTCCACCCGGTGTGCGTGACGACGGTGAAGGGCCCGCCCGGCGCCTGGGGCGGCACGATGCGCTCGACCATGGCCTGGCGCAGATCGAGGCCGGGCAGGGCCTCGAGCGCCTCCTTCATCACCTGGGCGTAGAGGCGCTTGTCGCACTGGGCGCGCAGGGACTGGACGGCGGGGCCCTTGCTCTCGTTGAGCAGGCGGATCTGGATGGCGGCGCGGTCGGTCACGCGGCCGATCAGGCCGCCCATGGCGTCGATCTCGCGCACCAGGTGGCCCTTGGCCGGGCCCCCGATGCTCGGGTTGCACGACATGTGGGCCAGCTTATCGAGGTCAATGGTGAGCAGCAGGGTGCGCCGGCCCATGCGCGCCGCGGCGGCCGCGGCCTCGCAGCCGGCGTGCCCGGCGCCCACCACGATGATGTCGTAGAGGCTCTGCATCTTGCGTGGTATAATGCCGGCTCGTCCGGCCGGCTCTCGATAGGCCCCCCATGGGAGGAGCAGCGGCTTGCCTTCGATCTTGATTATAGACGACGACGTGACAATCCTGGCGCCCATGGTCGCCCTGCTGGAGGAGGCCGGCTACGAGGTGGCCCGCAGCAGCGACGTGCGCCACGGCGAGCTGCTCTACGCCGAGCGGCGCCCCGACCTGGTGATCCTCGAGGTGCGCGCGGGCGGCGACAAGGGGTGGGAGCTCCTGGGCCGCCTGGCCGCCGAGACGCCCGTGCTGGTGGTCAGCGGCGCGGCCCACGAGGAGGACGTGGTGCGGGCCTTCGACGAGGGCGCCGCCGACCACATCGCCAAGCCCTACCGCTCGGCCGAGCTGCTGGCCCGGCTGCGGGCCCGCCTCGCCGCGCCCCAGGCGGCCCTGGCGCAGGGCATCCCCGCCGAGGCGCCCGCGGTCTACGCCACGCCCCAGGCCCAGCCGGGGCCCCCCGCCGCCGAGGCGCCCGCCAGCGCGGCCGTCGAGGCCCACCGCACGGCCCAGCGCCGCAACCGGCGCGGCCAGGCCCCCGTGGACGAGTCGGTCTTCATGAGCGAGGCCGAGGAGATGGCCCTGCTGCGCACGCCGCCGGTCGCCGCGCCCGCCCGGCCCGAGGGCGCGCCCGCCCCCGACGTGGGCGAGGGCGGCCTGGGCCGGCGCATGCGGGCCGAGCGCATGCGCCGCCACCTCACCCTGGTGCAGATCGAGAACGAGCTGAAGATCCGCATGTCGTACCTCCAGGCCATGGAGGACGAGAAGCTGACCCTGCTGCCCCGCGGCCCCGCAGCCCCCCAGATGGTGCGCGACTACGCGTCCTTCCTCGGCCTCGACCCCAACGAGGCCCTGGAGGAGCTGCGCGCGCAGCAGTACGGCGAAGCCGTGGCCCCCATCCCCGCCCTCGGCGGCGCGCCCGCCCCGCGCAGCCTGCCCCGCTGGCTGATCATCCTGGCCGCCGTCCTGCTCGCTCTGGCCGTCGGCGTCGGCGCGATCATGCTCTTCGACCCCGGCTTCTTCCTGCGCCTGCCCGAGTTTTTGCAGGGCCTGGTGGGCGGCGGCGGGTAGGGCGCCCCCCGGCGGGTCGGCTCAGTGCGTCAGCGGCACCAGCGACATCTTGATTCCGATGATCGCGCCGTTGTACCACAGGAAGACGCCCAGCCACGCCACCAGGGCCAGGACGAGCAGGGCCACAGGCCGCCCCGCCCGCCGCGCCCAGAGCCGGTCGAGCGTCGCCGCCGTCGCCAGGCAGCAGAGGGGCGCCAGGAAGTAGATGTAGCGCACCTGCACCAGGTACAGGTACTCGACCACCACGTAGACGAAGGGCGTGATCAGCCAGCCCAGCAGCACGGCGCGGCCGAGGGGCCGCCGCGCCCGGGCCCAGATCAGCGGCACGCCGGGGACGAGCAGCAGGAAGGGCAGCATGCCCACTCCGCGCCAGAGGGCCACCGGCAGGATGCCCCTGATATACTCGCGCTCGGCGGCCAGGCGCCCCGGCGACAGGCGCCCGTCGTTGGCCAGCACGCCCTGGGCCGAGCCGAGCATCGGCGCGGCCACGAAGCTCAGGTAGGCCAGGGCGAAGACGGCCAGGGCGCCCAGCCCCGCCGCGAGCAACCCGCGCCAGGCCCGGCCCGTGGGCCGCTCGGGCAGCCAGGCCAGCCCCAGGGCCAGGGCCGCCGCCGTGCCGGTCAGGATCAGCACGCCCACGTGCGAGACCAGCACCAGGCTCAGGCCGACGAAGAGCAGCCCGGCGCTCCAGCCCGTGGGCCGGCGCGCGTGGCGCAGGAGCAGCCAGAGCAGCAGCAGGAGCAGGGCCTGCCCGCCGATGTTGGTGAAGAAGCCCCACCACAGGGCCGTGAGCTGGATGGGCAGCACGGCCATGAGCCCCGCCGCCATCAAGGCGGCCCGCCGCGAGAGCCCGAGCTCGCGGGCGACCAGGGCCAGCAGGAAGACGGCGCAGGCGTCGAGCAGGGCGGCGCCCGTGTGCAGGGCGAAGGGCAGGGCGGGCCCGAGCAGCAGCAGGGGCAGGGCCAGCAGGTACGGGCCCGAGGGGTAGAAGGTCTGCCCGCCGCCGAACTCGTGGGCGTTCTCGAAGAGGTAGACCTCGCCGGTGAGCACGCGCCCGAAGAGGATGGACTGGATGTCGAGGTCGTTGAAGGCGAAGCCAGGGGCGCTGACGCCGACCAGGCGCAGGGCCAGGCCGCCGAGGAAGACCAGCCAGAGGTCGCGGGCGAAGCGGGCCTCGGCGCCGGCCCCGACGGGCAGCAGGCGGCGGGCGGCCAGGCTCAGGGCCGCCAGGGAGGCCGCCACGGCGGCGAGGGGCCAGGCGGCGAGGCCCGCCCAGTAGCGGGCGCCCAGGTTCAGGGCGACGAGCAGGAGCGCCCCGGCCGCGGCCCCGCCCACGACCAGGCGACCGGGCGCGCGGTTAGCCCAGAGCAGAAGGGCCAGGCCGCCCGCCGCGGCGATCTCGATCCCCAGAATTGGCAGGGCGGGCAGGCCGGCTGTGCCCGTCGGGCCAAGGCTGAGCCGGTCGAGGGCCACGGCCAGCAGCCGGTCGTCGCCGGGCGGCGTGACGGTGGGGCTGGCGAAGCGCAGGCGCACCACGCCGCCCTCGACCGCGCCGGCGGGCACGAGCACATGGTAGACCCGCGGCGCCTCGGGCACGGCGAAGGCGAGGGTGTGGGGCCCGGCGCGCACGGCGAAGGGCAGGGGCCGCCCCTCGGGCTGCGGACCCGCGTGCATCGCGGCGCTGAGGATCGTGGCGCCCGAGCGCCCGGCGGGCAGGCTGACCACCGCGTCGCCGCGAGCCCAGCGGTAGGTGCGCGACGCCGGGTCGGCCGGGTCGGCCTGCTCGCGGTGGTAGAGCCCCTGGATGAAGGTCAGGTCGCCCGAGCCGACGCTGCCCACGTCGAGGCTGACGGCGCGGGGCGGCAGCAGGCTCAGCCAGAGCAGGGCGGCGGCGGCGACGGCGACGAGGGCGGCCAGGCCGAGGCGGGCGCGGGGCAGGGCCAGGGCCGCGGCGCGCGGGCGCGCGGCGGACGGCGCGGGGGTTGGCCGGGCGGCGCTGCTCATGGGGCCAGGAGCTCCCTGGCCCGGTCGGCGTCGCGGCGGATCTGGGCCACCAGGGCCTCGACCCCGGCGAACTTCTGCTCGCCGCGCAGGCGGTGGAGGAACTCGACGCCGATCGTCCGGCCGTAGAGGTCGCCGTCCCAGTCGAGCAGGTGCGCCTCGACCGTGCGGCGGACGCCGTCGAAGGTGGGACGCACGCCGACGTTGGTCACGGCGGGCAGGCGCTCGCCGCCGAGGGCGACGTGGCAGGCGTAGACGCCGTCGGCGGGGAGGACATGGACCTCGGGGACCTGGAGGTTGGCCGTGGGGAAGCCGATGGTGCGGCCGCGCCTGTCGCCCTCGACCACCAGGCCGCGCAGGCCGAAGGGGCGGCCGAGCAGGGGCGCGGCGCCCTCGACGTCGCCGGCGCGCAGCAGCTCGCGCACGCGCGAGGCGCTGACGGGCTGGCCGCCGACGAGGACCTGGCTGACCGCGCCGACGGCGAAGCCGAGCTCGGTGCCGATCGTCATGAGGGCGGGCACGTCGCCCGCGCGCCCCTTGCCCATGGCGAAGCCCTCGCCGACCCACAGCTCGCGCAGGGGGACGGCGGCGACGATCTGGCGCATGTATGACTCGGCGCTGGTGGCCATGGTCTCGGCGGTGAAGGGAGCGACGATCAGCAGGTCGGGGCCGAGGCGACCGATCAGCTCGATCTTCTCGTCGGGGCTGGTAAGGAGCTGCAGGGGCTGGCCGGGGCGGATCACGGCGTTGGGGTGCGGCTCCCAGGTGAGGACGGCGCTGGCGAGGCCGAGCGCGCGGGCGCGCTCGACGGCGGTCTCGATCAGGCGGCGGTGGCCGAGGTGTACCCCGTCGAACTTGCCCATGGTCAGGGCGGCGGGGCGGCTGCTGAGGCCAGGCGCGAGGGCGCGAGCTACTTCCACAGGTGTTCTCCGGCGGTCAACCTGCGGGGTAGTGTAACACAAGCTTAGCGCCTGGCGTCAGGCCGGGCCTAGTCGGCGGCGGCGCCGGGCTGGTCGAGGATGGCGAGGAAGCCGGCGACGACCCACGGGTCGAAGAGCCGGCCCGCCTGCTCTGCGAGGTAGGCCCTGGCCCGCCTGGGCGCCCAGGCGGGCCTGTAGCAGCGGTCGGAGGTGAGGGCGTCCCAGACGTCAACAACGGCGAAGATGCGGGCGGCGAGGGGGATGGCGGCCCCGGCGAGGCCGCGTGGGTAGCCGCTGCCGTCCCAGCGCTCGTGGTGACAGAGGGGGATGTCGAGGGCCTGGCGCAGAAAGCCGATCGGCGCGAGCAGGTCGTGGGCGAGCTGGGGGTGGCGCCGCATCACGGTCCACTCCTCCTCGCTCAGAGGGCCGGGCTTGTGGAGGATGGCGTCGGGGATGGCCAGCTTGCCGATGTCGTGGAGCGTGGCCCCGCGGCGCATGTGCTCGAGCTCCTCGCCGCCCAGGCCGAGGGCCCGGGCGAGGCGCACGGTCAGCTCGGTGACGCGCCGGCTGTGGCCCTCGGTCTCGCGGTCGCGCATGTCGAGGGCGGCCGACCAGCCGGCGAGGGTGGCGTCGTAAGCCTGGAGCAGGGCCTCGTGGGCGGCGCGCAGGGCCATGTCGCCGGCCTTGCGGGCGGTGATGTCGAGCTTGATCGCGACGAAGTGGCTGATCGCCCCGCCGGGGCCGCGCACCGGCGTGATCGTCTGCTCCTCGGTGTAGAGCGTGCCGTCCTTGCGCCTGTTGACCAGCTCGCCGCGCCAGATCCTGCCGGCCAGGATGGTCTCCCAGAGCGCGGCGTAGAAGGCCCGGTCCTGGCGCCCCGAGCTGAGGAAGGCCATGGTGCGGCCGACGGCCTCGGCGGCCGGGTAGCCGGTGAGCCTGGTGAAGGCGGGGTTGACCCACTGGATCACCCCGTCGGCGCTGGTGATTGCGATGGCGCTGGCCGCCGCGGTGAGGGCCGCGCCCTGGAGGTTGACGGTGGTCTCGACCGAGCCGCGGCCGAGGAGCTTGCGGACGACACTGCACAGGGCCGGCTCGCCCCCGGCGACGGCGCCGCCCGGGCTGAGCCCGGCGGTCGGGGCGGCCCCGCGGAGCCAGCGCGCGATGGCGGCGACGGCGCGGCCGGCGAGGCTCGGGGGGGCGGCTGGTGCGCGCATGGGCCGGGAGCTGACAAACAGCATAGGTATTGGCCTTGACGTCTGACGGGCCGCTCGGTCGGCCGGGCCCAGGTAGCATAGCAGGGGAGCGCGGGGGAGTGGAGTCATTCTCCGGGGGGAAGCGGGCGGTGCGCGCGGCGCTCAGGGGTCTCGAGGGCGGCCACGAGGGCGACAGTGAGCCCCGTGGGCCTGCGGGCGGCCCACCAGCGCATGCGGGCGTAAGTGCTGTCCCGCCGGAGCATGCGCGCGGCGAAGCCGGCCTCCAGGCCCGGCGCGAGCGCCGCGATGGTCGCCGTGACGTGCGGCTGGTCGTCGGGGTGCACCTGGCCGATCCACGGGCAGGCCCCGAGCTCGACGGCGCTCCAGCCGAGGGCCTGGGCCCAGGGGCCGGCGAGTTCGCGCAGGTGGCCGTCGAGGCCGAGGACGCCGCGGAGATCCGCGTCGGGCAGGGCGGGTAATAGGCTCATAGCTTCCCCATGCGCGGGCGTGACAAGACCGGCTGCCCTGGCGCGGGTCGGCCGGCGCGGCGTGGTCCCCCGGCCTCAGCGTAGCACGTTCGGCCGGACGCGAACCGGGGGGAAGCGGGGGGAAGGCGGGGGCTTGCGGGCTCAGGGCGGGGTGAGCCTGTAGCCGAGGCCGCGCACCGTCTCGATGCAGCCGCTCTCGCCGGGGCCGTAGCCGAGCTTGCGCCTGAGGCCGCGCACCAGGGGGCGCAGCAGCTCGCTGGCCTCGTCGGGGCTGGCCGTGAGGCCGTGGGTGGCCTGGAGCAACTCGGCAAGGCCGACCAGCTGGAGGGGGCGGCGGGCCAGGGTGGCCAGGACGGCGAACTCGCGGGCCGAGAGGGTCAGGGGCGTAGCGCCCAGCCACGCGTGGTGGCGGGCGGGGTCAATGCGCAGGGCGCCCGCGACGATCTGGCCGGCGGGCGCCTCGTCGCCGGCCAGCAGCTGGCGGCGCCGCCGCAGCTTGCCCTCGACCGTGGCCAGCAGGTCCTCGGCCTGGACGGGCTTGGTGAGGTAGTCGTCGGCGCCCAGAGTCTTGCCGTAGCGGATATCGCTGTCGAGGGCGCGGGCGGTGAGGAAGACGAAGGGGATGCGGGCCCACTCGGGCCTGGCCCTGATGCGCTCGAGCAGCTGGTAGCCGTTGATCTGGGGCATGGCGATATCGGCGATGATCAGGTCAACCGGCTCGCGCTCGAGCACGGCCAGGGCCTCGGCGCCGCCGGCGGCGCTCAGGGCGGTGTAGCCGAGCCCGGCCAGCAACATGGTCATCGCGCGCAGGTGGGCGGCCTGGTCGTCCACGATCAGGATGGTGCCCTGCTCAGCCATGGTGCTCCTCCGAGAGTGGCAAGTAGAGCGCGGCGGAGGTGCCGCGTCCGGGCCGCGAGGCGAGGGCGAGCCGCCCCCGCTGGAGGGCGGCCAGCTCGGCGGCGATGGCGAGGCCGAGCCCGGTGCCCGGGATCTCGCCCTGGTCGCTGGCCCGGTAGAAGCGCTCGAAGACGTGGGGCAGGTCGCCCGGCCCGATGCCGATGCCGTGGTCAATCACCGCCAGGGCGGCCCAGGCGCCAGGCGCGAGCGCCTCGTGCTCGGGCCACGGCGCGACGCCGGGTGGCAGCAGCTCGGTCGCGACCGCGGGGGTGCGGGCCGCCTCGGGCGGCGCCACGGTCAGGCGGCCCCACACGCAGGCGAGGCGGCCGCCCGTCGGCGTGTACTTGACCGCGTTCGAAATCAGGTTGCGCAGGATCTGGCGCAGCTGGCCCTCGCTGGCCCGCACGGGCAGGGGGCCGGCGCCGGCCAGCACGAGGGACTGCTCGCGCTGGCGCGCCAGGGAGGTGGTCTGCGCCAGCTCGTGGCGGACGACGGCGTCGAGGTCGAGGACCTCGACCGCGCCGTCGGCGCGCCCGCTGTCAATGCGGGCGATGGTGAGCACGTCGCCGACCAGCTCGCCGAGCAGGCGCGCGTGGGCCCGCAGGTCGCGGATCAGCTCGCGGCGCTGGGCGTCGTCGAGCCGCTCGTAGAGCAGGTCGAGGTTGCTGAGCTGCAGGGTGATCACCGAGATCGGGGTGCGCAGCTCGTGGGAGACGTTCGAGACGAACTGGCTCTTAAGGCGCTCGGCCAGGCGCTCGGTCGAGACGTCGCGCTGCACGACGACGAAGCCGGCCCGCACGCCGCCCTCGGGGTCGGGCAGGGGGGCCACGGTGAGGGCGGCGTCAAAGGCGCCGCCGTCGTGGCGCTCGGCCACCAGCTCGCCGCGCCAGACCTGCCCGGTCGCGAGGGCCGCCTCGATCGCGCCGCGCCTGGCGCCGTCGCCGTCGGGCAGCAGATCCCACCACGACTGGCCGGCGGCGGGCGCGCCGGTCAGGGCCCGGGCGGTCGGGTTGAGGTAGGCGACCTGGCCGTCGGGGGCGGCGACGACGACCGCCTCGCCCACGGCCTCGAGGATGGCCGAGGTGCGCCGGTTGGCCCGCTGCACCGCCGCGAGGGCCTGGTTGCGCGCGTCGAGGGCGCGCCAGACCATCGCGGCGGCGAGCAGGGCGAGGGCGGCCGAGAGGGCGCCGGCGCCGACGATCAGCAGCTGGGTGCGCCACGCGCTCGCGGCCGCGGCGGCGGCGCGGCGGGCGAGCAGCTCGCGCTCGGCCCGCTCGAGCCCGTCGAGCAGCGCCCCAATCTCGGCGCCGGTGCGCGCGCGCTGGTTGGCGGCGACCTCGCGTGCGCCGGCCTCCAGCCCGCCCTGGTCGGCCTGCTCGAGGGCGCGGCCTAGCTCGGCGGCCCTGGCGGCGAGCAGCGGGCCGAGGGCGTCAAGCCGCCCCAGCTGGTCCGCGTTGTCGGCCATGAGCCGGCGCAGGGCCGCGACCTGGCCGGCGATCTGGCGCTGCGCGTCGGCGTACTGCGCGCCGAGGGCCGGGTCGCCGGTCAGGATCAGGCCGCGCTGGGCGGTCTCGGCGGCCTGGAGGTGCAGCCTGGTGGCGGCGATCGCGTCGAGGACCTGGTAGGTCTGCACCAGGCGGCGGTTCTCGGCCAGCAGGCCGGCCGTGGTGTTGTAGACGGTGGCGCCGACCAGGGCCACGATCAGCAGGGCCAGGCCGCCCGGCAGGAGGTAGCTTTCCCGCCAGCGCGACGCCGCCCGGCCCCGGTTGTGGCCCTGCATCGCCATCAGGCCGCATGATGGCGCGTGGGCCGGCCTGTGTCAAGGGTGCCGCGGCCCTTAGGCCGCGTCCTCCCCCGCGAGCTTCTGGAGCTCGGCGAGCCTGTTGAGGGCCTCGAGGGGCGTCAGCTCGTTGAGGTTGAGCCGGCGCAGGTAGGCCAGCACGGGGCTCGGGGCAACGTCGAAGAGGCTGAGCTGGCCGCTCGCGCGCTGCGCTTGATCGCCGGGGCGAGGGCCCGCCTCGCTCGCCGGGGTGAGGGCCCG
>DAOLDO010000100.1:0-11928 GCA_035327325.1 Chloroflexaceae bacterium
CCGTGGCGGCCCTCGGCGAGATTGCCGACGAGCAGGGCGAGCACGAGCGGGCGGCGGAGCGCTCCGCCGCCTGCCTCGCGGTGTTCGAGGAGCTCGGCGACGCGCGGCGAGTGGCGTCCTACCACTGCCGGCTGGCGCGCCTTGCGTTGGCGCGGGGAGCGCCGGAGCAGGCCGTCGCGCAGCTCCGAAAAGGGGTGCTCGGCGCGGCGACGTACGCAGGCGACCAGGGCGATTGGGGGCACGTGGCGTTTGTGCTCGGGGCAGCCGCCGCCCTTGGGGTGGAGCATGCCGGGCCGCACGGCGCAGTCGCCCAAGGTTATCACGACCAGCTCGTGGCGACGGCGGGGGCACAGCTGTCGGCGGCCGACTTCGCAGAGCGCTGGTCGGCCGGCGAGCGGGCGCCGCACGGCGACCTGATCAGGGCGATCCTTGACCGTGTGTGAGGCCCGGGCGCCGGGTCCCGGAGATGACGAGATTGTCATACGCCGCGTCGCCAGGGCTCGACCGCCGCTCGGCATCAGGACGCGGGGGAGGACGCCTGCGCGATCCATTTTTCTCCTTGACAGGGCCTACTACCGCAGATTACAATTGCGCCCGCAACTATCCTACGCACCGAGCTAGAAGAGGTCACGGCGGCAGGCGGGGCGCACTCCCCGTCGGGCGTACACCCTCGCGCGCCACCCCCGACGGCGCGTCCGGCACCGGCCACCCCGCACAGGGGCAGGCCCGCTTCCGCATAGGTTCCAGCACCGACCCCAAGGGCTCGGGCGCTCCACGGTGGAGCGCCTGGATTCGCTGACCAGCCTCCACGAAGGAGCGACGCATGGCTCGACGGATGCTCTGGCGCCCCATCCACCTGCTCTGCGCTATGGCGATCATCGTCGGCGCGATCGGCGTGCCCGGCGCGGCGGTGCCGCGCGCCCAGGCCGACCACACCCCCGCCCCCCCCCGCGTGACCGTCCCCGGCAACTTCAACCAGGAGCTCGGCTGCCCCGGCGACTGGCAGCCCGAGTGCGCGGCCACCGACCTCGCGGACCAGGGCAACGGCGTCTGGGCGGGCACGCTGAGCGTGCCGGCCACCAACGCGCCATACGAGTACAAGATCGCGCTCAACGGCGCCTGGGACGAGAGCTACGCCGGCCGCCCCGGGGTGAACGGCAACACCGCCCTGGCGATCACCGCGGATACGGACGTCCGCTTCTTCTACGACCACAAGACCCACTTCGTCGCCGACAACTTCAACCAGACGATCTACACCGTGCCCGGCAACTTCAACGACGAGCTGGGCTGCGCCGGCGACTGGCAGCCCGAGTGTCTGCGCACGCTGATGAGCGACGCCGACGGCGACGGGGTCTACACCTTCAGCACCGACCAGCTCCCCGCCGGCAGCTACGAGTTCAAGGTCGCCACCGGCGAGAGCTGGAGCAACCCGAACTATGGCCAGGGCGGCGGCGCCGACAACATCGCCTTCGCGGTCGGCCAGGCGGGCGTCGAGGTCGAGTTCAGCTTCGACAGCGCGAGCAACGTGCCGACGGTGCGCGTAGCCAACCCGCCCCCGCCCGAGGACGCGGCCCTGCTGCGCGCGCCCGTGAGCGACCCCGACAACCAGGACGAGATCTTCTACTTCGTGATGCCCGACCGCTTCGCCAACGGCGACCCGGCCAACGACCGGGGCGGCCTGACGGGCGACGCGCTGACTACGGGCTTCAAGCCCGACGACAAGGGCTACTACCACGGCGGCGACCTGGCCGGCCTCATGGCGAAGCTGCCGTACATCCAGGAGCTCGGGGTCACGGCGATCTGGATGACGCCGATGTTCAAGAACCGGCCGGTC
The DNA here is from genome assembly GCA_035327325.1 of Chloroflexaceae bacterium. GTDB lineage: Bacteria > Chloroflexota > Chloroflexia > Chloroflexales > Chloroflexaceae > CAIWXH01. Next base: position 1,835 of record DAOLDO010000100.1, read on the forward strand.
CAGTGCGATCCGAGCCAGGCGCCCAGCATCGAGACATGCTCGGCGGGCTACCACGGCTACTGGCCGGTGGACTTCACCCAGATTGACCCGCACTTCGGCAGCAACGCCGAGATGAAGAGCTTCATCGCCGCGGCCCAGGGCGCGGGCATGCGGGTCTTCTTCGACATCATCACCAACCACACGGCCGACGTGATCGCCCCCGAGGGCGGCACCAGCTACGTCCCGCGCTCCGACGCGCCCTACAGGGACGCCGGCGGCAACATCTTCGATGACCGCGACTACCTGTTCGCGGACGCGTTTCCGCCGATGAACCGCTACAGCTTCCCCCGGCGGCCGAGCTTCCGCGACCCGGCCGACGCGACGGCCAAGACCCCGGGCTGGCTGAACGACGTCACGATGTACCACAACCGCGGCGACGCGGCCTTCGACGGCTCGGAGGGCGACCTCTACGGCGACTTCGTGGGCCTCGACGGGCTGTTCACCGAGCGCCCCGAGGTGGTCCAGGGGATGATTGACATCCACAACTACTGGATCAGCGAGTTCGGCATTGACGGCTTCCGGGTTGACACGGTCAAGCACGTCAACATGGAGTTCTGGCAGCAGTTCGTGCCCGCCATCCGTGAGCACGCCGCCAGCGTGGGCAAGCCGGACTTCTTCATCTTCGGCGAGGTCTTCAGCGGGGACCCGGCCTTCATGGCCCAGTACACCCGCGAGGGCCGCTTCCCCGCCACCCTCGACTTCGACTTCAACTACTCGGCCGGCGACTTCGCGGCGGGCAGCGCCGGCCCGGGCCGCCTGAGCGGGCTCTTCGCCGGCGACGACTACTACACCACGGCCGACGACAACGCCTACAACCAGCCCACCTTCCTCGGCAACCACGACATCGGGCGCTTCGCCAGCCGGCTCCAGCAGGTCGGCCCCGACCTGCCCGACAGCGAGCGCGTGGCCCGGGTGGCCCTCGGCTACGGCCTGATGTTCACCGCCCGCGGCGTGCCGATCATCTACTACGGCGACGAGCAGGGCTTCACCGGCGACGGCGGCGACAAGGACGCCCGCCAGAACATGTTCGCCAGCCAGGTGGCCAGCTACAACGACGACGACCTGATCGGCACCGACAAGACCACGGCCGACGAGAACTTCGACCAGGACCACCCGCTCTACGTGACAATGGCCGAGCTGGCGGCCCTGCGCAAGGCCCACCCGACGCTGCAGACCGGGGCCCAGATCGAGCGCCTGAGCGAGACGGGCGGGGCGGGCGTCTACGCCTTCTCGCGCATCGGGCGCGACGACGGGGTCGAGTACGTGGTCGCCCTGAACAACGCCGAGGAGGCGCGCGCGGTCAGCGTGCCCACCTTCGGCGCGGCGGGCGCCGGCTTCAGCGCGCTCTACGGCGCGACGGGGTCGCTCGCCGCAGACGCGGGCGGCAGGCTCAGCCTGGAGGTGCCGGCCCTGGGCATGGTGGTCTACAGGGCCGACGGCGCGGCGAGCGGGACGACGGGCTCGCTCGGGCCGTCGATCAGCATCACCAGCCCGGCGAGCGGCGGCGTGCTGCCCAGCGCGGGCCTGGTCGAGGTAGCCGCCAGCGTAAGCGGCAACGTCATGGCCGAGGTCTCGTTCGCCGTGAGCGTGGACGGCGGGCCCTTCCAGCACCTCGGCACCGACACCAACGCGCCCTACAGGGTCTTCTACGACGTGGGCGGCCTGCCGGCGGGCGCCGAAGTGAGCTTCAAGGCCGTGGTCACCGACGTGCTGGGCGAGGCCGGCAACTTCAACTCGGCCACGGCCGTGGTCAGCGCGGGCGCCCCCGAGGTCTGCGCGGTCAGCTACGAGTACGCCGTCGTCCACTACCAGCGCCCGGACGGCAACTACGACGGCTGGACGGTCTACCCCTTCGGCGAGGGCGTCACCTCGCCCGACTACGCGACCGGCTCGTACCCCTTCCTGGGCCGCACGCCCTACGGCGCCTTCGCCTGGATCCCGCTGGACGACCCGACCAAGGAGCTCGGCATCGTCATCCACAACAACTCCAGCGGGACCGACGTGAAGGACCCCGGCCCAGACCTGTTCTTCACCCCGGCCGAGACGCCGCAGGTCTTCATCAAGTCGGGCGACACGACGGTCTACCCGTCGCAGGCAGCCGCCCAGGGCTACGTCACCTTCCACTACAGCCGCGAGGACGGCGACTACAGCAACGCGGTGCTCTACGTCTTCGGCGAGGGCGCGGCCGAGAGCGAGGTGGGCGGCCCCTTCCCCGGGGACCGGGCCTTCACCGGCAGCGACGACTACGGCCGCTACGTGAATGTGCAGGTCGGCGACCCGACCAAGGAGATCGGCTTCATCGTGATCAAGGACGGGGTGAAGGACCCCGACCCGGACCGCTTCATGACGCCCGCCGAGACCCCGGCCGTCTGGCTGAAGAGCGGCGACGAGCGGGTCTACCGCACGCGCAGCGAGGCCGACAACGTGGTCACCCTGCGCTACCACCGCCCCGCCGGCGACTACGGCAACTACGCCAGCGACAACTTCGCCGACTTCTGGGGCCTGCACACCTGGGCCGGCACCGCGACCCCCAACCCCTCCTGGGACCGGCCGGTCAAGCCCGTTGCGGTCGAGAGCTTCGGCCCGACCTTCCGCGTGGGGCTGGCGGACGACGCGAGCATCTGGGCCTACATTCTGCACCGGGGCGACGAGAAGGACAAGCAGGCCGACCAGTTCCTCAACCTGGAGCAGACCGGCCACGAGGTCTGGATCCTGCAGAACATGCCAGGCGACTACCCCTACCTGCTGCCGATGCAGCCGGGCTGCCAGCTCGGCCTCGGCAACGCCACCGACAAACTGCGCGCCCACTGGGTCACGGCCGACACGATCGCCTGGCCGATCGTGGCCAGCCCGCAGGTGGAGTACACGCTGCACTACGCCGCCGACGCCGGCCTGCGCTTCGAGGGCGGCGAGGTGGTGGGCGGCGCGAGCGTGCCCCTGACCCTCAACCCCGACGGGCTGAGCGCCGCCGTGACCGCGAAGTTCCCCCACATGGCCGACCTGACCGCCCTCACCGTCGGCGCGGACGCGAACGCGGTGAAGGAGATCCTCAAGGGGCAGGTCTGGGTCTCGGCGCGCACCGAGGAGCAGGGCGTGGTCGAGGTGACGGGGGTGCAGATCCCCGGCGTGCTCGACGACCTGTACGCCGAGCGGGCGCGCAAGCAGCGCCTGGGCGTGAGCGTGCGCGGCCAGATTGACATGCGGCTCTGGGCGCCCACGGCCCAGGACGTGAACCTGCTGCTCTTCCCCGACGCCACCTCGCCGGCGGCGGAGACGGTCGAGATGACCCTCGACCGCAACTCCGGCGTGTGGCGGGCGACCCTGGACTACAACCGCCTGGGGCGCTACTACCTGTACGAGGTGAAGGTCTACGCGCCGACCACGGGCCGCATCGAGACCAACCTGGTGACCGACCCCTACGCGGTCAGCCTCTCGATGAACAGCGCGCGCAGCCAGATCGTCCACCTGGACGACTACAGGCTGGAGCCCAGCGGCTGGCACAAGCTGGAGAAGCCGCGGCTCGCCGCCTTCGAGGACATCGTGCTCTACGAGCTGCACGTGCGCGACTTCAGCATCACCGACGAGACGGTGCCCGAGGCGCTGCGCGGCACCTTCAAGGCCTTCACGCGCCCCAACACCGCCGGCATGCGCCACCTGCGCGAGCTGGCCCGCGACGGGCTGACCCACGTCCACCTGCTGCCGGTCTTCGACATCGCCACCATTGACGAGGACGCGAGCCGGCGCACCGAGCTGCTCGACCGCTTCGACGAGCTGCGCGCCATGCCGCCCGCGGGCGAGGAGCAGCAGGCGGTCACCGCCGAGGTGCGCGACCTGGACGGCTTCAACTGGGGCTACGACCCGTACCACTTCAACGTGCCCGAGGGCAGCTACAGCACCGACCCGAACGGCCCGGCGCGCATCCGTGAGTTCCGCGAGATGGTGCAGGGCCTGAACCGCAGCGGCCTGCGCGTGGTGATGGACGTGGTCTACAACCACACCAACGCCGCGGGCCAGGCGGAGAAGTCGGTGTTCGACCGGGTGGTGCCGGGCTACTACCACCGCCTGAACGCCGACGGCGCGGTGGAGACGAGCACCTGCTGCCAGAACACGGCCACCGAGCACGCCATGATGGAGCAGTTCATGGTCGACTCGGTGGTGCTGTGGGCGAAGCAGTACAAGGTGGACGGCTTCCGCTTCGACCTCATGGGCCACCACATGAAGTCGAACATGCTGGCCGTGCGCCGGGCCCTCGACGGCCTGACCATGGCGAAAGACGGCGTGGACGGCAAGAAGATCTTCCTCTACGGCGAGGGCTGGAACTTCGGCGAGGTGGCCGACGGCCGGCGCGGCGTGAACGCGACCCAGCGCAACATGCCGGGCACGGGCATCGCCACCTTCTCGGACCGCCTGCGCGACGCGGTGCGCGGCGGCGGCCCCTTCGACAGCGGCGAGGACGCCCGCAGGCAGGGCTTCATCAACGGGCTGTACACGGCGCCCAACGACCTGAACCAGGGCACGCCCGAGCAGCAGCGGGCCGCCCTGCTCCACGCCACCGACCTGATCCGGGTCGGCATGGCGGGCAACCTGGCGAGCTACCCCCTGGTCAACGCCCAGGGCCGCGCGGTGCGCGGCGAGGACGTGGACTACAACGGCTCGCCAGGCGGCTACACCCGCGACCCGCAGGAGGTGATCACCTACATCGAGGCCCACGACAACGAGACCCTCTTCGACGCCATCCAGCTCAAGGCGCCCGCCGGCACCAGCCTGGCCGACAGGGTGCGCATGCACAACCTGGGCACCAGCATCGTGCTGCTGGGCCAGGGCGTGCCCTTCTTCCACGCCGGCCAGGAGCTCCTGCGCTCGAAGTCGGGCGACCGCAACAGCTACAACTCGGGCGACTGGTTCAACCGGGTGGACTGGGGCCTCGAGGAGCACAACTGGGGCTCGGGCCTGCCCCTGGTGGACGAGAACGCCGCCAACCTGGACGTGCTGCGGCCGCGCCTGGCCGACCCGGCGATCAAGCCCGGCAGCGCCGAGATGGAGCGGGCCTACGAGCACTTCCGCACCATGCTGCGTATCCGCAAGAGCAGCGCGCTCTTCCGCCTGCGCACGGCCAGCCAGATCAGCAACCGGGTGAGCTTCCTCAACACCGGCCCCGACCAGATCCCGGGCCTGATCGTGATGCGCATCCACGACCAGGGCGGCAACGACATTGACCCGCGCCACGAGCAGATCGTGGTCCTGGTCAACGCCGACGACGCGCCGGTCACCTTCAGCGCCGCGTCGCTGCGCGGGGACAACCTGCGGCTCCACCCGGAGCTGCGCCGCTCGTCGGACCCGGCCCTCGCCGGGGCGGCCTTCGACCGGCGCAGCGGCACCTTCACGGTGCCGGCGCGCACCACCCTGGTCTACGTGGAGTAGGCCGGGCCGCATGACGGCAGCGGGGGCCGCCGGCAGTGCCGGCGGCCCCCGCTCAGTGTTGGGCCTCGCTCAGGCGCAGGAGACGACGAGGCGGGGCGGCTCGCCGGCGGCGGCCAGGGCCTCAGCCGTGACCCGGCGGTCGGCGATCAGGCCGCGGGCGAGGGCCATGGCGGCCGGCTCGCCAATGCGCGCGGCCAGGGCGCGGGCCGCCGAGAAGGTGGCGGCCGGATCTTCCTGTTCGATCGCGAGGAACAGATCGGCGACGAGCTGTGCGGTGAGCGGGATCTGGCGTGCCATCCGGTCCTCCTTTCGTGTTTGCACCAGCATACACCCCAGCCGCGACGAATGGTGTACAAAGCGGTTGTGAGCGGGCCCGCCCGGCGTGAGCATCTCGCAACCGGCCGCCCCTACCCCAGCAGCAGCCCCAGGGCCAGCAGGGCCCCGAAGAACATATGCAGCCGGGCGGTGCCGCGTAGGCCCGCGTTGAGGGCCCGACCCCGCTCCTTGCCCACCAGGTCGAGCATGGGCAGGGCCAGGGGCAGGCTCAGCCAGGCGAGCAGCGAGAAGGGCGAGGCCCCGCCCCAGAGCCACACCACGGGCAGCACGAGGTAGGCGCCGATCACGAGCAGCGCGTACTCGACCCGGGCGAAGCGCTCGCCGAAGATCACGGCCAGGGTGCGCTTGCCCGCCTTGCGGTCGGTCGGCGCGTCGCGCAGGTTGTTGACCACAATGATCGCCGTGACCAGCATGGCCACCGGCAGGCTCGCCAGCAGCGCGACGGGGCGGAACGCGCCCGTGTGCAGGTAGTCGGTGCCGACGACGGCGACCAGGCCGAAGAAGACGAAGGTGAACAGGTCGCCCAGGCCGTTGTAGCCGAGGGGGAAGGGCCCGCCCGTGTAGAGGATGCCCGAGGCGATCGAGAGCAGCCCGATCAGCAGGATGGGCCAGCCGCCCACGTAGACCAGGTAGGCGCCGCAGAGGGCCGCCAGGCCGAAGCAGAGCAGCATCGCGCCGCGTACCGTGGCCGGGGGGATCAAGCCGCTCTGGGTGACGCGCGTGGGGCCCAGGCGCTCGGCGGTGTCGGCGCCCTTCTGGTGGTCGAAGTAGTCGTTGGCCAGGTTGGTGCCGATCTGGATCAGCAGCGAGGCCAGCAGGGCCGCCAGGAAGGCCAGGGGCCTGAACATCCCGTCGGCCAGGGCCGTGGCAGACCCCACCAGCACCGGCACCACGGCCGCCGGCAAGGTCGGCACCCGGATGGCCATCAGCCAGGACTTGAGGCGGCCCGGCGCGGCCGCTGTCGCGTTGGTCGCCATGGCCTACGGGAACCGCCGGAAGCGGCGGAAGTTGGGCTTGCGCTTCTCGAGGTATGCCTGCTTGCCCTCCTTCGCCTCCTCGCTCAGGTAGTAGAGCAGGGTCGCGTCGCCGGCCAGCTGCTGGAGGCCGGCGTGGCCGTCGGCGGCGGCGTTGATCGCGGCCTTGAGGAAGCGGATCGCCATCGGGCTCTTCTCGAGGATCTCGCGGGCCCACTGCACGCCCTCGTCCTCGAGGCGCTCGAGGGGGACCACCGCGTTGACCAGGCCCATGTCTAGGGCCTGCTGGGCGTCGTACTGGCGGCAGAGGTACCAGATCTCGCGGGCCTTCTTGTCGCCGACCATGCGCGCCAGCAGGTTCGAGCCATAGCCGCCGTCGAAGCTGCCCACGCGCGGGCCGGTCTGCCCGAAGCGGGCGTTCTCGGCGGCGATGGTCAGGTCGCAGACCACGTGGAGGACGTGGCCGCCGCCGATGGCGTAGCCCGCCACCAGGGCGATCACGGGCTTGGGGATGACCCGGATCAGCCGCTGGAGGTCGAGCACGTTCAGGCGGGGGATGGTGTCCTTGCCGACGTAGCCGCCGTCGCCGCGCACGGCCTGGTCGCCCCCGGAGCAGAAGGCCTGGTCGCCCGCCCCGGTGAAGAGGATGACCCCGATGCGCTCGTCGTCACGGGCCCGCTCGAAGGCGTTCAGCAGCTCCTGCACGGTCTCGGGGCGGAAGGCGTTGCGCCGCGCCGGTCGGTTGATCGTGATCTTCGCGATCCCCTCGCCCGCCGCGTCGTGCTCGTAGATGATGTCGGCGTACTCGCCGACGTTGGTCCACTCGATTGGCATGGTTATGTCCTACGGTCATCGCAGGGCTGAGGCGCGGCCCTCATCCCTCATCCCTCATCCCTCAAGGAATCCTACCACAAGTTGCGCGAAGGCCTCGCGCTGCTCGAGGTGCACGGTGTGGCCCGCGCCGCGCACGATGGCGTGCTGGGCGCCCGGCAGCAGGGCCGCCAGCTCGCCGTTGAGCTTGAGATACTTTACGTCAAGCTCGCCGCTGATCAGCAGCGTCGGCATGGCCAGCGCGGGCAGCCGCTCCCAGAGGCTGGCCTGGCGCCCCACGCCCATGCCGCGCAGGCTGTTGGCGTAGCCCCTGGCGCCGCCGCGCAGGCGCCGCTCGCGCAGGGCGGCCCGCTCCTCGGCGGGCAGGGCCGCCTGGCTGGCGAAGAGCGGGATGGCGGCCCAGTGGTCCACGAACCAGTCGAGCCCCTCGCGCTCGATGCGGTCGGCCAGGGCGTCGTCGCTCGCGGCCCGCTCGGCCCGCTCGGCCGGGTCGGCGATGCCGGGCGAGGCGCTCTCGAGGATGAGCCGACCGACCCGGGCGGGCGCCGCGGCGGCGAGGTGCAGGGCGACGCGCCCGCCCATAGAGTAGCCGAGCACGTCGGCCCGCCCCAGGCCCAGAGCGTCGAGCAGGGCCAGCAGGTCGAGCACGCAGGCATCCATGGTGTAGCGAGCCGGGTCGGGGGGCGCCGAGGAGCGCCCGTGGCCGATCAGGTCCACCGCGACCACGTCGCGCAGCGGGGCCAGGCGCGGGATCAGCTCGGCCCACTCGTCGGCGCTGCCCGTGAAGCCGTGCAGCAGCAGCAGGGGCGGGCCCTCGCCCGCGCGCTCGTAAGACAGGGTAATGTCGTCAATCTCAAGCTGCATGGCGTCCCATTGGCGCAGGCTTGTTCACCACGAAGGCCACGAAGGGCGCGAAGGGCTCGTGAGACGCGCCGCCCGCGAGGGGCGGCCCTGCCCAGCGGTGGCCCGCGCCGCGCCGGCTGGCATAAACTTCTTCACAGGCCCCCGAGCGCGAGGCCGAGCGTCTCTCGCCGCCTCGGCATGGACTCGGACGGCACAGACAGGCTCACCCTTGCTCCTCCTTCGCGCTCTTCGTGCTCTTCGTGCTCCTCGTGGTAAACGATCGCAGCACCGGCTCACGAGAGCCCCGCCTGGGCCAGGGCGGTGCCAACCAGGGGCCAGAGGCGGCGGTGGTCGGCGACGTTCTGCCCGCGCTCGGTGCGCACCTCGACCAGGTGCAGCCCGCGCCCGCCGACGCCCGCCGCCACGGCCTCGCGGAAGGCCGGCCAGCTCTCGGCCAGAGTGTAGCGGGCGCCGTACAGCTCGGCCACGGGCCGGAACTCGAGCCCGTGGGGCGTGCCGAACAGCAGCTCGAAGCGGTCGGCCTCGCCGGCCTGGGGCAGGAACGAGAAGATCCCGCCGCCATCGTTGTTGAGCAGCACCACCGTCGCGTCGAGCCCGTGGAGCTTCGCGGCGAGCAGGCCGTTGCTGTCGTGGTAGAGCGAGATGTCGCCCAGGGCCAGCACCAGGGGCCCGGCACCGCCCGCGGCCATGCCGAGGGCGGTGGAGACCAGGCCGTCAATGCCGTTGGCGCCGCGGTTGCCGGCGATGGTCACGCGGCGCTCGGAGGCGGGGAAGAAGGTGTCGCAGTCGCGCACGGGCATCGAGTTCCCGACGAAGAGAGTCGCCCCGTCGGGCAGCAGCGCCGCCAGCTCGGCGAAGACCCCGGGCTCGCTGAGGGCCTCGCGCCCGCCGAGGGCCTGGGCGATCGCGGTGCGGGCGGCCCGCTCGGCGCCGAGCCAGGCCCGGGACCAGAGGGTCAGGGGCATTGGCGCGGGGGCGAGCTCGGGCTCGTCCTGGGCCGCGCCCTGCCGCCCCTCGCCGGCGAGGCGCGCGACCAGGGCCGCGCAGAGCCAGAGCGGGTCGCAGGCCAGGTGCTCGGCGGCGAGGCTGGTGGGCTCGCGCCAGCCGCCGCCCTCGTCAACCACGACCTGTCGGGCGGCGGGGTGGCGCTGGAGGAACTGGAGCACCGGCTTGGCGGTGGGCATGGCGCCGAAGCGGACGACGCACTCGGGGGCGTGGCGGGCGGCGAAGCCCTCGTCGCGCAGGAAGGCGTCGTAGGCGGCGAGCACGAGCCGGCGGTCGTGGGGCCCGCAGCGCACGCCCGAGAGCGGGTCGGCGAGGATGGGGTAGCCGAGCTGGGCGGCGAGGCGGGCCACGGCGGGCGCGAGGCCGGGCGGGCAGTCGGGGCCGCAGAGGATGAGGCCGCGCCTGGCCCCGGCGAGGGCGGCGGCGAGGGCGGAGAGCGGCCCGTCGCCGAGCTGCCTGGGGCCGGCCACGGCGCGCACCGTGGGGGCGGGCGCGCCGCCAGGGACGGCGTTCACGTCGCCCGGGGGAGAGACCGGCGCGCCGCCACGGCTTTGAAACAGATCCTCGAGCGCGGCCCGGTCGGGCACGAGGGGCTCGCGGAAGGGCAGGTTGAGGTGGACCGGG
>DAOLDO010000101.1:0-11894 GCA_035327325.1 Chloroflexaceae bacterium
GCGCGTCGGCTGTCGGGCTCATGTGGTCTCCCCCCGCGCCTTGGGCGGCGAGGCCCTGGAGTACGGGCGCAAGGTTAACGTCGCGCCGGTTCACCGCCGTAGGACAGGGCCAGCGCTCCTGGCCCGCGGCGTCAGGGCAGACCGGACCGGCGTCGTGAAGGACGACGGCCACCGGCAGACAGACGCCCCGACCGAAGATCTTCGGTGCGGCAAGAGTCGCCCGGAGCGTCTTGGTGATTGGCTCGCCCAGTTCGTCCTGGTTGAGCACCACCGTGCCGAGCTCCTCGTTGAGGGCAGAGGGGGTGCTCGCGGCGGGCAGGACCGGCTCGGCTTCGGGCGCTGGGCGCACGAACGGCACGGCGACGAATGGGGAAGGGCTTGGCGAGACTACGGTCGCCTGAGTTGGCGGGGACAGTGTTGGCGCAGCAGCGGTGGCTTCAGCAGCAGGCGACGGACGTTAAGGTGGCGCTGGTACCACTCCTGGCATACGTTCTGACGAGCACAACAAGGAGGAACCCTACCGCGGAGCGAGTACGAAGCCCTTTCGTTACGATCACAACAACCTCGCACGTTCTGGCACGATGATGTGAGGGGCACGGTCTGGTCTCGGCAACGGTTTCACGATCGACGTGATGCGGTGCTTGAGAGTTGCCGGAGCTCACGCCGCTCGCGCACGGTTATGACGCTTCAAGGGCGGCAATCAGCGCGGCGGACAACTGGCGCATGGTGAACGGTTTGGGGAGCACCTCGTCGGCAAGGGCAGCGGTCTCGGTATCGACGGCACTACCGGTGATTACGAGGACGGAGCGAGCAGTTCGCTGTTTCACCACAATGCGCACAAGCTCCTGACCGGTGAGCCCGGGCATCGTCAGGTCGGTGATCAGCACGTCGTACAGCTGGTTTGTCAGGCACCTGAGCGCTGCGAGGCCGTCGGAGGCGGTCTGCACGGTGTGCCCCGCGTGGGTCAAGACGCGGGCAAGCATATCGGTGATGGCGGGGTCGTCATCGACGACGAGGACACTGGCCATGTCGTGGCTCTCCATCTTGTGCAGTACCATCACGTATGTGAAGCGCCCGTTTCTCGCTGGCGGGCAAGCTCGCTGCGCCAACTGTTGACCAGAGCGTCGGCCTCGGGGTCGCCGCCCTCGGCGCGCACGTGCCGCTTGCGGAAGGCCAGCTCATGCTGGGCACGGACGATCGCGGTCGAGCGGTGCCGGTCGAGCCGGGCGATCCGCCGGGTGCGGAACATCCCGTCGCGCCGGATGGCTTCCTGCTCTTCGGGCAGCACCACAGGGGGCGCCTCGCTCGCCAGCTCCTCGCTGATCACGCGGCGCTCCCAGCGCCCGCTGCGCCACAGCGCCACCGCCCCGATCGCCACGAACGGCAGGAAGATCACCAGCTGCATCAGGCTGAACTGGAGCCAGGCCTGCACGAAGGTGCGCTCGGTGAGGGCCGCGGCGATCTCCTCGGCCGAGGCGGCGGGCGGCGGGCGCCCCGTGATCCCGATCAGCAGCAGGCCGAGGCCGTTGTTCAAGGCGTGGGCGGCGATGGCGAGAAACAGCCCCACGGGCGGCAGCAGCCAGCGCAGCCAGCGCGCCCGCACCTGGCGCGACAGGCCCAGGAACGCGCCGAACAGCGCGGTGTACAGCGGGTGGCCGGACAGCCCGAAGAGGGCGTAGCGGTAGCCGAACTGGAAGTTCCACGGCGCCACGCCATACTCCGCGTAGCCCCTGGCGATGTACAGCGAGGACTCCAGCCAGGTGAATCCCAGCCCCACCAGGGCGCCGTAGATCAGCCCGTCGCGCATGTTGTCGAACTCGCCCCGTAGCAGGGCGAAGAGCAGCAGCACGCCAAGGCCCTTGGTCACCTCCTCAACCAGAGGGCCGGCGATCGGCGCGCCGATCATCAGCGCCGCGTTCTCGCCGAGTGCCGCCTGCAGCTGCGGATTGGTCCCTACAAACCCCCGCACCCAGCCGAGGATGAGCGAGTTGATCGGCAGGGCGAGCCCGGTGGCCAGCAGTGCGCCCCAGAGAAACGCCGCCACAAACAGCCAGGCCGACTCGCGCTCGCGCCGGTCAAGGAACCAGAGGATCGTCAGGGGGAAGAGCGAGATCACCGCCGCCACGCCCAGGGCCGTCAGGTAGATGTTCAGCACGTCCGGCCGCATCCCAAGCGGAATGCGCAGCACCATGGCCACCGCGAAGACCAGGGCGACGAAGACGGCAAGGGCCGTCAGGTGTACGAATCCAGGGCGACGCAGCGGTGAACCGGCGAGGATGTGGGACGTATCCAGCTTGGGCACCGTCATAGGGATCGTTCTCCAGTGGACAACGGCGCGAGCCGCCTCCGATGCAGAGGACGATACCAGGGCGCGTGCTCAAAAGTGTGTCAGGAGCCGGCTACTCCGAGTACACCATCCCCTGCTGGAGTTCGCGGTGTGCGGGAATGGCGTTCAGGAAGGCCTCATGGCGCTCTGGCCGCACCAGCTCAACCCGGCGCGCGAGTTCGCCCTGCGCCCGCAGCAGCTCGGCGGCGCTGAGCAGCGTGCGGATCGGCTCGTCCATCCCGGTCAGCGGCCCGCACAGAAGTAGCGCGAGCTGGGGCACCAGCAGGTCGTAGGCTCCTGCCAGATCGCCCAGGGCGTGGCGTGCGGCGGCGAGGGCGACGGCGCCCGCGGCGCTGCGCGGAGCGTGGCCGAAGTCCATGTCGCGGGCGAAGGCCTCGATGTAACTCTCGGCCGTAGCGGCGTCGTCGCCTAGGCCGGCCTGGGCCTGGCCACGAACGATCAAGGCCCGCGGGACCAGCGGCGGGATTCCCTCGGCGCGAGCGATCGCGAGGGCCGTGTCTGCGAAGTCCCTGGCACGGCCGTGGTCCCCCTGGAGTTCAGCCACGCGCGCCCGGCCGAGCAGGGCGTGTTGAGCGGGGAGGGCCGGCCGAGTGACGTGCGTGGCGACCTACAGCGCCAGGCTCGTCTGGCCCGCGCCGCCGATCCCGCTCAGCGTGACGAGCCGACCGCCGGGGTGCTGAAGTTGCTCGGCGAGCAGGGCGCGCTCGGCGGGCCGGTCGATGAAGGCGGTCGCACGAGCCGGCAGGTTGTGGGGTGGGGACACCGGCCCGGCCAGGATCTGCTTGTACAGGGCCACGGTGTCGGGCTGGGGTTCGACGTTAAGTTCACGCCGCAACGCCGCGCGGCACTGCTCAAACTGGCGCAACGCGGCCGCCTGCTGACCGTCGACGGCCAGGAACCGCATCAGGGCACGATGGCCCTCCTCGCGCCAGGGCTCCTCGGACACCAGACGGCGCAGAGTGACGATGGCGCTGGCGCGGTCGTTCGTGCGCTCGTCGGCCAGCGCCAGCTGTTCCAGAACGCGGAGATACAGGTCGCGCAGCCGTTCGCGTTCCTGAAGCAGCCACTCGTCGAGACCCGGCGCGCCCTTAACGGCGAGGCCGGCGGCGAACTCGCCTCGATAAGCGGCGATCGCCTCGCGCAGGGCGAGCAGCTCCCCGCACTCCAGCCCCTTCCGCGCCACCGCCTCGAAGCGCGCCACATCGGTGACAAGCTCCAGGGCCGGGGCGAGTCCGACGGTACGTGTGTCAATTTGAACGTGGTCGCCCAGGACGGCGCGCAGGTCGCGGAGCGCGTTCCGCAGTGCGGTCAAGGCGCTCAGTTCGTCGTTCTCGCCGGCGAACAGGGCGGCCAGGACCGCGCGGCTCTGCTCGCGCCCCGCCTGTGCCAGGTAGACCGCAAGCGCCAGGCTCGAACGCCGCGCGAAGCGCAGGGGGGAGGCATCCAGCTGACAGGCGGCATCGCCCAGCAGGACAAGCGTCAGGGTCGCTCTGGGGAAACCGGGCCTACGTGGTTGCGAGTAGTTTCCCCGGTATAACACACGCTTGACACGTTTTTGACCCCACGCCCCTGTATGCTACAGAGCGTCCGAGCCGGCCCGGCCGACGTGGCTTTCGTGTGCCGGTTTCCCACAACCGGACCTGGAACGAGAGGCGCAGACACACGAGTAACTGCACCAGGGAGGAACACCGTGAGCACAACCACGTTGATCTTCAGCCTTGTGGCTCTGACATTGGGCGTCGTCGCGCTCCTGTTCGGCCACCGAGTCCACCGTGCCTTCGCCGCCCTCGGCGGCTTCCTTGCCGGCCTGACGCTCGTGACGGAGACCCTCGCCAACTGGAATCCGTTCGCGACGCTCCTGCTGGCAGTGGTGGCCGGCGTCGCGATGGGTGCCCTGGCGATGATCGCCATGCGTCCCATCGCGGCCCTGGCCAGCTTTTTTGGCATCGGCTTTCTGGTCTTCGTCCTTTGCGGCATCTTCAACATGGGGAACCCCTGGCTCTTCTTCTTCCCCGTGATCGCCGGGGCGATCGCCGCGGTGGCGATGTACCTCTGGTTCGAATGGGCCTTCATCGTCAACACCTCCCTGGCCGGTGCGGGCGCCATCGTCGGCGCGCTCGCGGCCCTGCTGCCGGCGCTCACCGCCGGGGGCGGCTGGCTCACGACAGTCCTGGCGGCCGTGCTCGCGACGATCGGCGTGTTTTTTCAGGCGCGCGACCACCGGGCGAAGCACAGCGACGCGCACGCCGGGCACGGCACGGTGAGGAACGCCGGCTAGTACCAGGGCGGCCCGCAGAAGCCACGCTGTTTCCGTCGCTGTCCCTGCGTGCGGCTGACCCACAGCCCCCAGTGCAAAGGATGCCAATGCCCCCGTTTTTCGAGTTCTTTCTGTTCTTTTCATTTCTCTACGTTCCTACGCACTGGCCCTCCATGGCGGCAGCCGCCCTTGCGCTGTACGTGCTGGCCAATGGGCGCCGCTTCCCCTGGCTCTTCGCCGGCCTGGGCGGTTTCCTGCTCGGCCAGTTACTGGGTGCGACCGTGCTGAGCGACTGGACGGTGGTGCCGGTATTCGGGCTTAGCGCATCGCTCGGCGTCGCGCTGAGCGCGCTGGCCCTTGTGGCTGAGCGCCCGGTGGTGATCCTGGCCGCCTTCCTCGGCGTGGGCTTCCTGGCTTTCACGGTTTGCAGGATCGCCGGTGTGAGCGGCCCCTGGGACATGATGGCCTTTGTGTGCGCTGGGACTCTCGCCGTGGCAGCCTTCTTCAATTCGTTCGAGCGAGCGCTGGCGATCAGCTCCGTGCTCTCCGCGGCGGGCGCAATCGCCGCAACCGTTCCGGTCTGGTTTCAGTTTGTCCAGCTGTGGGGGGGATGGCCGGCGCTCGTCGTGGCGGCGATCGCCACCGTCGTCGGGCTCGTCCACCAGTCCCGCGAACTACCGGCTTCTGCGTCGGCACCGATGACGAAGGGCGTCGTGAGCGGTGCAGGCTAAGCTCTACCTCACCTGTTTCTGAAGAGGCAAACGTATGCTGACGGCAATGAGCAACACGGCGTTGATCAGCGGGGCCATCGCCGCCGGCTACTGGTTTCTGCGCGCGCAGACGATCCACAAAGGCTTCGGCCTGACCGTCCACTGGTGGTCACTGGTCGATCTGCTCGCCGGCCTGCTGATCTCCACGCTTGCGATGTTCGGGATCTTTCTGGTCGAATGGCTGATCGGCGGCATTCGCGTGGAGGCGGTCCAGCTGAACCTCGCCGTGCTGGGCGATCAGTGGCGCTTGGAGGCTGCTCTTGCGCTCTTTGAGGAGTTCGTTTCGCGCGCGTGCCAGCTGCCGGGCTTGCAGATCACGCTCGCGCTCCTGCTGGCACTCGTACTACGCGGACGGCTGGGCGGCAGCTGGGAAAGCCGCACGGACAAGACGCTCGGCTGGTGCGCGTGGCCGGCGATCCTGATCATCGCGGCCGTGTTCGGCTACGTCCATATTTCCAACCCCAACGCCACCCCGGTCTCCGCCTTTGGCAACGCCCTGGGCGGGCTGATGTACGGCATCGCCTTTATCGGCGGGCGCAACCTGTGGATGCCCGTCGGAATGCACTTCGGCTGGAACTTCGTCCAGGGCCCCGTCCTCGGCTTTCCAGTGAGCGGGACCCTGAAGCCGAGCCTGATCACGCTCCAGGAGACCGGTTCCGACCTGCTCACCGGCGGGGCGTTCGGCCCCGAGGCCGGGCTGATCGGCATGTTCTTCCGCTTCGTGATCATCGCCATGGTGCTCGGCTACCTGTACCTGCGCGCCGGGCGGCGGGGCAACGTCGCGCGCTTGGAGTTCCCGATCGCCGTCTACGACAACCCGCCGGGCTCGCGGCGACCGCTGTTCGGACGGAGAAACACGGTCGCGCCCCGGACCGTATGAGCGCTTGATGCCGAAGCGACGCCGCTCTAACGAAAGGCATCACCCTATGACGCGCACACTCCGCCTGGGGCTGTTCGGCCTGCTGCTCGCCATACTGCTCGGCGGCGCCCCCGCCTTCGCCCAGACCGATACTACCACCGTCAAGGACGAGGGCAACAATATCTTTCTGGTGGACGGCACCAAGCGCCCGCTGCCCATCCTGCTCGCCCCCGAGGAGGCCCAGAAGCTCGCCACGCTCCAGAGCCCCGCCCCTGGCCCCTCGTACAAGATCGAGAGCGCGGTGAGCCCCGACGACCGCACGATTCTGGCGTCTCGCGGGCCCAACCTGTTCTTCGTGGACATCCGCGACGGCGGCACCCTGCCGATCACACTTGAGCGGCCCATCAGCGCCCTGACCAACTACGTGTGGCTCGACGAGAACAGCCTGGGCTTCCTCGCCGCCAACGCCGACCGGAGCCAGGGCGCCAGCTACGTCGCGGCCAGCTACGACAAGCGCACCGGCGCGGCCACGCTGGGCGAGCCGCGGTTGGCCGCCGCGGCCGCCCTCGCCGCGGGCAAGCTGCTCCCCGTGCTGCTCTCCGCCGACGGCCGCCGGCTGCTGCTGGTCGACTCGAGCGAGGCTAAGCCGCTCGTGCTTGGCGGCCAGGGCCTGTCGGTGCTCGGCGGCACCTACGAGGACGCGGTTCAGGCCAGCCGCCAGGCGCCCTACCGCGCGCGCTTTGCCAGAGAGCTCGCGGCCAACCCCCGTGTGATGGCCCGCGTCGACACCGCCCTGGGCTTCGAACCTCTGCCCGGCCCGGCGCGTTTCGTCACCACCGAGGGCGCGAAGTTCAAGGTCGTGGACGTGGCCAGCGGCAAGGCCCAGGAGGTGCTCACGGTCGGCCCCAACGCGGTCATCCAGGACGTCAGCTTCAGCCCGAACGGCGACAAGTTCAGTATCACCACCCTGTCGAGCGGCGACTCGCTGAACCGTCTGTTCGACGGCGCCAAGCTCACCGAGTTCTCGTATCGCGACGCGATGGGCATGCTCCCGCCGGCGCAAAACGTATTCCTGCAGGGCAACGCCGTGACCGTGCTCGACGTGCCGAGCGGCGCCATCCGCACTTTGCGCGGCGCCGATAGCGGTGTGATCTTCACCTCGACCAACTGGAGCCCCGACAACCAGACCATGCTGGCCGAGGTCAACACGCCCGGCCTCGCCCCCGGCCGGCGCTACCCGCAGTACCTTGTCGACTTCCACTCGGGCGGCAGCCTGCGCTTCTACGACGGCGAGCTGCGCGAGGTGCGGCGCCTGGAGCGTCCTGAGGTTGACGCGCCGGCGAAGGACGCGCGCTTCGTCTCGCCGGACGAAGTCATCATCCAGACCCGCTACGGTACCGACGGCCACCCCTACTACTACAACCTGCGCTCGGGCGAGTTCCGCAATATCGCCGACCGGGCCGGGGCCTTCTACGAGGTCGTCTCGACCAACCGCTCACGCGAGATCGTCTTTGTGTACAGCTCGTTCACCGACCCGCCGGACTACTACCGCATGCGCTGGGACGGCACTGCTTTCGCGCGCCTGAGCTGGATCAACGAGGCGGCGCGCCAGGCCAGCCAGACGAAGCAGTACCCGGTCTCGTTCACGCTGCGTAACGGCGAGCGCTTCGCCGGCGTGCTGGTACTGCCCGCGGACGTGCCCTTCCCGCCGCGGAACGTGCCGATCGTGGTCTGGCAGGCGGGCGGCCCGGGGGCGGCGATGACCAACACCTGGTCGGACACGGTGGAGATCCCCCACGCCCTGCTGCCGAACTTCGGCTTCGGCGTGCTGACCGTGCCGTTGTACGGGCGCTTCGGCCTCGGCGCGGAGCGCTTCAACGCCCTGGCCGCCGGTACGAACTTCGGGCAGACCGATATCGACGCCCAGGCCGAGATTGTTGGACAGTTGCGTTCGCGCGGCTGGGCGAGCAAGGTGGGGATCGTGGGCTGCTCGTACGGCGGCTACTTCGTGACCCAGAGCGTGACGCGCCACCCGACCACCTACGACGCGGCCCACACCATGTGCTCGATCGTGGACATGGTGACGGAGTGGAGTCGCGGCGACGGGCGGCTGCTGCCGTGGCTGGTGGGCAAGTCGATCTTCGAGGACCCCGAGCGGTACCGCCGCATCTCGCCGATCTACCAGGCGGGGCGGGTGCGCACGCCGCTGCTGGCCTTCCACGGCACGAAGGACTTCCTGCCGGTGGCGGTGATGGAGAACTTCATGAGCCAGGTGATCGCCACCGGCACGCCGGCGAAGCTGCTCAAGTTCCAGGACGGCCTCCACGGCTTCGCCAACATCTCCCCGCCCGCGCTCTCCGATGCCTACGAGTTCTACGGAGCCCAGGAGCAACTGCTCTGGTTCCGTAAGTACCTGGGGCAATAAGCATCCACCCTGCTGAGCGTCAGGCAGTGCAGCCACGTTCCTCGCCGAGGGCGAGAGGCGCGGCTGTGCCACGAATGAGGGAAGAAAGCAACGAGGATGACCCACCTGCTCGAAGCCCGAGGCTTGCGCAAAGCCTTTGGCGATTTCGTGGCTGTAGACGGGGTGAGCTTCCGCCTCAACCCCGGCGAAATCGTCGGCTTTCTCGGCCCCAATGGCGCCGGCAAAACCACCACGATCAAGCTGCTCACCGGCCTACTTGCCCCCGACCAGGGGTGGGCCACCGTTGGGGGCAGTGATATCCAGCGCGAACCGCTCAAGGCCAAGGCGCGCTTTGCCTATGTGCCCGATACGCCCAATCTGTACGGCCGGCTCAAGACCATCGAGTACCTGCGTTTCGTCGGACAGCTCTACCGGGTGCCGCCGGCCCAGGCCGAAGAGCGCGCGCGCCGGCTGCTCGAGGTCTTCGAGCTGACATCGAAGGCCGGCGAGTTCATCGACGGCCTCAGCCACGGCACCCAGCAGAAGGTGGCGATCATCGGGGCGCTGCTCTATCAGCCCGAGGTGCTGATCATGGACGAGCCGACGGTCGGGCTTGACCCGCGGGCCGCGCGCATGGTGAAGGACCTGATGGTCCAGCACCGCGACGCCGGCAACGTCGTCTTCTTCTCCTCGCACATCCTCGAGATCGTCCAGAACATGTGCGACCGGGTGATCATCATCGACAAGGGGAAAATCCAGGCCGACGCTCCGGTGGCCGAGCTGCGCAAGATGCGGGGCGAGCGCTCGCTCGAAGAGATCTTCCTTGAGCTGACCGGCGGCAAGGACATGGACGTGATGGTGGAGGAGCTGAGCAATGCTGGCTACACCATGCTGCTCCTGCGGACCTACTGTGACGATGAACCGACGGGCCGACGGGGAGATGCCCCTGGTCGCGCGGCTGGTCGGCGGCGCCCTGGTGCTGCTCGCAGCCTTCGTCTCGTTCAACGTCGGCCGTCTCTGTGCCCAGCTGCTCGGCCCGGACGCGCCGTTTACGCTTCGCCCCGAGATCCTGCCGGGTGTGCTGTTCTCGCTGGTCCTGCTTGGGGGGCTGTTCGTCGGCTTCAACCAGGCCCTGCAGGGCCTCTACCTCAGCGACGACCTCGAACGGCTGCTGACCGCGCCGGTGCGCCTCGAGGCGCTGATCACGGCCAAGCTGTTGAACAGTGTGCCGGTGGTCGTCTTGTTCATCCTGCTGCTCAGCGTCCCGGCCCTTATCGGCTACGGGAGCGGGGCCGGGCTGGGGCCGCTCTACTACCTGCTGGCGATCAGCTTCAGCGCCCTGACGCCCCTGTTCGGGATCGCCGTCGGGGCGCTGCTGGCGATCCTGCTGGTGCGTCTGCTGCCCGCCCGCCAGCTGAACGAGTGGCTCGGGACCGCCTCGATCCTGATCGGCGCCCTGCTCTCGATCTCGCTCTGGCTCGTTTCCCGCTCGAACGCGCAACGTCAGCCGGAAGACGAAGACCTCAGCGCGATCGTGGCTGCGATCAACGGCATCGCCGATCTGCCGCTCCCCTCGATCTGGCTCGGGCGCGCCCTGGTGGAGGTCGGACAGGGCCAGATGACCGGCGCCGCCCTCGGCGCCATGGGGGTCTATCTGCTGCTCACGGTCGGCATGTTTCTGGCGGTCGTCTTCCTGGCGAACCGGCTCTACCTGGACGGCTGGCTGCGCATGCAGAGCGCTGGCGGCGGCAAGAAAGGGAGCGCCGACCAGCCAGGCGTGTTCGGCGGCGCGTCGCTCGACTTCAGCCTGGGGGCCAAAGACTGGCTGCTCTACCTGCGCGACCGGCGGCTGCTCACCCGCATGGGCACCGTCATTTTAATGAGCGGTTTCGTCATCTTCACGTTCCTGGTTCCCAGAGGTGACCGCCCCGGCATGCTCTCGGCGACGAGTCTACCGACGCCATTCGGCTCGATCGAGCTCGCCGCAAGCGGGGTGCTGACGGCGGCTCTGGTGCTGCTGGCGACGTGGGGGGTCTTCTATCAGATCTTGCTCGCCGCCCTCTCGATCGAGCGCAGCTCGCTGTACATCCTGAAGACGGCGCCGCTCAGCCCAGCCCAACTGCTGCGGGCTAAGGTGCTCAGTATCTTCGTGCCCTACGCGGTCCTGAGCCTGGTCGGCCTCCTGGCCGGGGTGTTCTTCCTCGGCGTCAACCCCCTCTGGGCCCTTTTCTGGCTGCCGGTGCTGCTCGTGATCGGCTATGGGCTTTTCGCCCTGATGGTTGCAATCGGCTTCCGCTATCCCAACTTGAGCTGGGACGACCCGCGCCGGATGGTCAGCCGCCAGGCGAACCTCCAGGGCTTCCTGGGCAGCCTGGCCTACATGCTGGTCGCGGTCGTCATGGCCATGGCGATCATCGTGATCGTGCAGCTCACTCCGGGGCTGGCGCTGCCAGGCATCATTCTGGGGCTGGCGCTGCTGGCCGGCGGTACCTGGCTGTTCGTCGAGTGGTGCATGCGCTCGGTTGAACAAGCCTGGCCGACGATCGGGGTGGATTAGCGTTCCTGCTGCCCAAGATTTCATTGTGTATGCTCATTTCGCACCCAGGTAGGTGCCGTCCGGTACAGGTACCTTAGAGGAGACGACTGATGGCCAAGCCTTTCGTGCGCACCACGGTGACCGCCCTGGGTCTGGCTGCCCTCGCAGTCGGCCTGCCGGCGTGCGCCAGTGAATCGCCTACAGTTTCGGATCCCACGTCGACCCTGGCTGCGGCAACCTCCAGTGCGACAGCGCCCGCGCCGCATTCTGGCGCTACGGCACGGCCTGCGGGCTGGAGCGAGGAGAGCCACGGCAACGACGTTGCCCCAAACTATGCCGTCGTCTTTCCCACCGATACCGTCAACACGCTCACGCTCACCATCGCGCCGGACGACTGGGCAGCGATGCAGCAGGACCTGGACGAGATTAATGCCGCCAGCCTCGATATCCGAAATCAGATACGCGCAGCCGGCCCCGGTTTATCCAGAGAGGAGCGCCTCAACCCCCTGGTGGAGCTCACCCGCGCGAAGTATGCCGGGCAGGCCGCTGCTGGCTCCCCCGTCGCGGCAACTGCGCAGCCCGGGGCTGACCCGGCCGGCGTCCCCCAGGACCTGAGCAATCGCTCGCCGAGGTGGGTTCCGGCGACGATCGCCTTTCAGGGCCAGGAGCGGTGCGTTCTGAGCAGAGCCAGTTTGGGGTATACTACCGCCTTCTGCTGGCA